>JAQWPD010000060.1 GCA_029245525.1 Gammaproteobacteria bacterium
GCGTGGAACGGGGGATGACTTCACTGCCGCGGGGAAGTTTATCGGCGTTACTTACGAAATAACCGGACCATTTGTCAGGTCATAAAGTTGCCCCGGAGCGATTTCGTTTATTACGGTGACTACTGCAAGATCGTTAAGGCATCAGGCAATCAGCTAAAACTACCAACCTCGCCCTTACGCTCTTGGCTCAGCGAGATAGAGCATCGGTTCACCAAACCAAGGATCGGGCGTTCATATAGCTCTGGGCGCGTCAAAAACAAAAATCACTTCCATCACAATCACTCTGGCTAATCCTTACCTCCCCCACACTATTCATATCTGGGGCTAGCGGACAGAATCCGATATAGTGTTTCTCGATGAAACAACTAATTGCAATAATGCTAATAGCATCAGCAGGCCCCTCTGGGCTCGCCAACGCCTACGATGGGCCAATCATCGATATGCATGTGCACGCCTGGCCCAGCGGCGAAGACGGCGGCCCCGACGAACCCATGAATCAGCAGGCTATTGCAGCTGAGCTAGCAGAACTTAAAGAAAACAACGTGGTCCTCGCGGCCGTTAGCGGGCCACAGGATTTTTTAGCCGCATGGGCGGCTGAAAGCCCCGGGGGATTATTACTCGGCCCTATCTTCCCGTGCATCGATGGCAAGAACCCAGTGTATTTCCGTCATGAGTGTTTTGCCGATGGTGAAAACTTCCCTGATATTGAATGGCTCGAAGCACAATACCTCTCTGGCAACTACGCGATCATGGGTGAGCTCTATAACCAGTACGCGGGGGTCCCATTCGATGACCCGCGGATGGACCCTTACTATGAATTGGCCGAACGGCTGGGTATTCCGGTGGCGTTTCATACCCACTCCGGCCCACCACTCACAGCTCAGCAATGCTGCCCTGCTTTTCGACTGAGCAATGGCAGCCCGTTACTGCTTGAGAACGTGCTGGTGAAATACCCAAAACTTCGGGCACAGATCATGCACGCAAACCCATTGGTGTATCCGGAGGTTTTTGATCTGCTGGTGCAGTTTCCAAAAGTATATGTCGACATTAGCCCGTGGCAAATGGCCTACACGCGCAAAAAGTTTCACCGCTTACTAAAGGAATACGCCGATGCCGGTATGACCGGGCGCATTATGTTTGGAAGCGATGGGGCCGACTACGAGAAGGCCATAGCGGCTTACACCTCCGCCGATTTCCTCACTGACAAACAGATCGACGGTATTTTCTGCAAGAACGCAGAACGCTTCCTGCGAAAAAACGGCACCTGCGAAGCAGCCACAAAAAAATAATGGGCGCTTTGGGCTTACTCAGCTAACGGCATATTCGGAGGCTTGACCCAATCACCGGTCTCGCTCTGGTAAATAATGGTGATGAAGGTTTTGGCTTTCACAAAACCCATACCCCAATTGGCATTCAGTTCTTGCAATGGCTTAGCAGCCTTAATCTCGCGCAATGTCAGGCCCTGGTCGATCAGCTCCAACACATTGCTGCGCGCGGTCATCAGCATATCTCGCACCTCGATCAAGCGGTCGCGATTGGCTAAAGGGCCATGGCCTGAGACAACAATTGTGTTGTCGCCAATCATGTCAATCATGGTTTGCGTGGCTTCAATTTGCCCCTTTATACTGCCACCGCTGGCCACATCTATCAGCGGGTAACCGCCACTGATAAACGCATCCCCGGTGTGCAACACATCAGCATTGCGGAAATAAAACACGGTATCGCCATCGGTGTGCGCCAGAGGCACATGCACCACATCAATCGTGTCATCGTTAAAATGAAAGGTCATGCTCTCGCTGTATGTAATAACCGGCAAGGCTTCGGGCGGACGTGCGGCCGAGCGTGCCTTAAACATCAGGTGAAATTGCTCTGTGGTTAAGCGCTCCCGCACATTGTCATGAGCCACAATGACGATGCCCTCCTTACCGAAGTTGGCGTTACCGCCAGTGTGGTCGCTGTGCCAGTGAGTATTAAACAAATACCGGATAGGCTCATCGGTAAGCGCAGCCACCGCGGTTAGAATCTGCGGCGTCATAGGCGCAAACTGATCGTCAATAATCAACGCGCCATCCTTACCCGCAGACACCAGCACATTGCCCGCCGGCTCCATCAGCATAAGTTTCAGATCGCCTCTGAGTGGCACAACGTCCAGCGGCCCCTCCATGCGGCGTCCCTGCGCAGAAAGGTTGCTAAACAGCAGCGCCGTCAATGCGGCTGCGCACATGAAAAACCCTGTTCGTCGTTCTAACATTGAAACACCTCTTCTCATTCGCCACACAGCACCTAAGTATTCATCAGGGCAGGACTGATTCTAGCGCAACTCGTTCAGATAACTGATACAAGCAGAAAGCGCCCCGCTGCCTCAGCGAGAAACACAGCTCAATAACCGTCGGGCAATGACACTCTAAGCGCCCTAATCCATAGAAATTATGGGTATACATGTAACATTTTTGTAACTCTTGCGAATTCTGACATCGCTTGCCGCCATGCAGGCGAAAACTCACTTGAAGCAGCGAGTAGCTGTTCATTTTTATCGTTTTGGTAGCAAGGCTACTGTAGCTGCCGGCAGAGAGGCTAGAGAGTATGGCTCGATCCAAGCAACAATCAGATGCATTAGTGCAAGGCCTGATGAAGGCGATGTTATATCTTGGCATCGGACTCATACTTCTTTCAGTGGTTTTGTTGACTGCTGATCTGGTCGGGCTAATAAATGTGAAAGAACTGCTTCATTTAGAGAGTTCGCCCCTAAAAACCTACGCACGAATAGCGGTGTCGGGATGCTTATTAGCATCGATTGGCTCTCTTCAACCGACACTTTCCAGTGAAGACCACAATACGCCTTGATCAAGGCAGAACTATAAAGGAGTTAAACATGTTTCAACGTTCTGATTTATTCATCCTTCTGGCGGTGTCCATCTCGTTCGCGCTCTCAGCGTACCTATGGTTCTCGGGCCAGCAAGAGGAAGGCTTATTTACCGCTTTGTGGGTACCGTCTATTCTTTGCTTTGGAATCTACTTCAAGCTAATGGGCTTAAGGAGTGCGAAATGATTGACACATCATCACTTCTGTTTACAGCCATGTTTGTATTCGCCCTAATGCTGATCGGTCTCGTACTCACTGCATTAGAATTTAAAGCCATGAAAAAAGTTGAGAAAAAAGGCGAAAACGCTGAGGCGGCCGATTCTCAAGCGGGCTACACACGCCGGCATTCTGCTGAAGTCATTACTGCTCGACATGACGAAACCGATATCGCCGAAACAAACGATAAGGCGTCGAAATTACGATCAGTCGGCGAAACCTAATGCAGCGAGGCTGCAGGTAGATGGATCACACGCCAATCAAGCTTGATGCGCTGTGTGTAAAAAGGGCTTCCCGCTGGGAAGCCTTTTTATTAATGACATGAGAGCCCACTGAGGAGCCACAATGGCTCAGCAGATTTTTATTCTGGCCTCTTTACGCTTTCCTTTGCTGACACCTTCCAAATACGACCGTGCTTATCTTCGGTGATGTAGATAGATCCATCCGGACCTTCTGCTAAGCCGGTCGGGCGATAAGCAGCCTTGCCCGGGTTCTTCACCGGTGCCGGGCCGACGAAATCGGCAATGAACACTTCCCAATCGCCAGTCACGAGGCCATCTTCCATGGGAACGAACACCAGCTTAAAACCGGCCTGCTCGAAGGGCATACGATTCCAAGAGCCATGAAAAACAATGAATGCGCCCTGCGCGTATTTAGCCGGCCAGTTGTTGCCCGTATGAAAAAGCAAATCATTCGGTGCCCAGTGGGCGGGGAAGCCAATCAGAGGATCTTTGTAATCACCAATTGCTTTGGTTTTACCGTCGCCCCCATACTCCGGCGACTGCATCCGCTCGTTGCTGCGTGGGTCGTAATATGAATAGGGCCACCCGAAATTATCCCCCTCTTCCGCCACATGAAACTCTTCTGCCGGCAACTCAGCATTGTCCTGCTTGGTGTAGAAGTCCGGCCATAACATGCCAATCGAATCACGTCCGTGCATCACGAAGTACAACTTATCGGCCCACGGGTTCCAGGCCATCGCAACAATGTTGCGCGTGCCGGTAAAGTAGCGCACACCATCACGCACCTGATCCTGATAAAGCTTGTCATCGCTGAATTTCCAGACACCCGCGGAACGTTCCAGATAGGGGCATGGATCAATACCCGGTGCTTCCCGCGACATCCGCTTACTCTCGCAAGCGTTTACCGGGGTACCCGAATTAACATAGAAATTGCCAGCACCATCAAACGCCAGCGTTTTACTGCCGTGTGATGCTGTCATCGGAAACCCACCGGCCAGCGGCTCGGCAACCGTTTGCGGCACAAGGTTGTCATCCAGCGCCATGCGATAGACCACCTGATCGGAAGAAAAATACAGATAGCCCTTATGAATACGAACTTCATCATCAACATCTGTCGGACCGAAGGTCTCAATGCGATCGGCTACGCCATCGCCATTCTCATCTCGCAGCGCAATCAGCGCGCCCCACGCTGCTTCCTGCCCAAACATCTTGCGCTCAATTCGAAACTCACGCGCCACATAAACATCGCCGTTGTCGCGCACAGCAATATGACGCGTTGCTCCAAGCCGATCAGCAAATACTGTGGCCTGAAAACCTTCGGGCACCGTTATAGGCGGCAAAGATGCCTCGGCAGATCGTTCACTGGCCGCCTCATTCACCGGCTTTGAGCACGTCGCACAGGCCGCGAGTGTGGCACTTGCAAAGATGATGAGTAACTTAAGAGAATATTGCATACTCCCAATCATACTATGAGATATCCACGGCCGCCGTTAGCAGGGTGACCAGATCGGAGCTATACCCTTTAAGTAAGAGGCGCTGGGCCGCAAGATAAGGCAGCATCTAGTCGTTCGATGGGAACGGCGTCGGCACTTTAAGATGATTCCAGCGTTCCTCGTATTTCTTCTCCGCTTCCTCTGCCGATTTGACCAGATCCACGCCCATCTTTTTCGCCAGCTCCCCCAAGTCCCCGTAATACATTTTCGGCGGTGGCGGCGCTACTTTTTTGCTCATCTTTCCACTCCTTCTTTTTCAGAAACTTACCAAACCCGTCAGAGTCTATAATCCGCAACGCCGTTCCACGTTTCCGGACAGCTAACATTGCCGTACTTTCTCTAAAAGCGACATTCATTTAGCCATCTGATAACTTTAGCCACACACGATGGTACTTAGCCAACCGAGCCAGATCTTTTTCGGTCAACTCATTAGGTATCCGTTTAATGTTCATATTGTCACTAAGGTCGGCCAGTTTCACACGCCGAGCTATCGGGTTTGAAGCAATCTTAGCAATGTACTCATCGTAATATGCCGGGTCTTTATTACTGGCATCACGGGTCAGCAACTCAACCGCTGTAATCACCGAATCTGGAATACCGGCCGCTCGAAAATCACTTGCCTCTGCATCGGTATCTTCAATCACATCATGAAGCACGCCGGCCATTCGTTCCTCGGGCGTCTCCAGTGACAACATTACTCGCAGTGCATGCAGCACATACGGATTGCCATTCTTTTCCAACTGCTCGGTACTTTCAGGATTCAACCCCCCGTGATACCGGCCAGCCAGCTCAACCGCTTTAGATAAACTCATAAGAACTCCTTATTAAAAAATCTCAACACCAAATCGTGCGGCCCGATCAATCACCGCCTCGTAGCGAAGACGCCCCCCCGGGCGGTAACAGCTTTACCCGCTTGCCATCATCATGAATAACCTCGTACTCGGGCATCCGCAAGGCCGACAGCCGGCCGGCATTCAAGTCATCACCTTTGTCCCGCAGCGCCGGCCGCGCGCCTACACTAAAATCAATGCAGTACACATTGTTGCGCGGCCCCATCCAATGGTGCGCGTCAATGTCCGCAAACAGGTCGGGGCCGAAGCCCGGCAGATTCTCGGCGGCTTTGCCGAACCGTCGCCAGTAGTGACCAAAGATCACGGGGGTGTCATCGGTGTAGTTATCCCACCATTTCACCCGGTCTACCATGCGCCATTTGCCGCCGGCCCAAAACGGCTCAAGAGTGATTCGTTCTTCGCCCGAGGTAGTCACAGCCACCGGGTTTCCCATCTGACCCCGGAAGTCGACTTCGGCTTTGGCGGCCAAAAACTCAGGGGTCCAGTCAGGATCAGTTATCCGTTCAGCGTATTCCTGCTCCTCAGCAGCACATTTCGTCATGACCCCGATATCATCAAGGTCTTTGATGACTTCGGCTTCGTAGGCATTGTAAAGCTCAGCGACATCCGCATAAGGCGCCTTACCCAGCGCCGCTAAAGCGGTGATGGCGTTGTTATTCCAACACGCATGCACTATTCGCAGATCACTCCGGGTTAGCACCAATGGGAGCGATCTTAAAAACTGCAGCAATGCTTCACGCTCGGGTTCGGTGACCACTCTGGCCGGATACTTACTGGGCTTATCTGTTGCGGTAAACCACAGGTTGTCGGGTTTTTCATCATTACGCAGCAGATTAAGCTCATGATTACCCAGCACTGCCTGCGCCATGCCGCTATTAACCCACTTCATCACTCGCGAAAGGACACCCACGCTGTCTGGACCACGATCCACCAGATCGCCCACAAACACCAAATGACGACCGGCAGGGTGACTGCCTTCGTTGTCATAGCCAAGCTTGGCTAACAGGTTTTCCAACCCCTCCAGCTCGCCATGCACATCACCGATAACGTCTACCGGCCCTTCGACCAGTCTTTCGACTAACTTCATACAGACTCTCCTTTGCGCCGGACCACAGCTCGCATTAGCCTACTGCGACAGTAGATCCGGTTTCTTTAACTTACTGCATTTCTAGTTGTGCTGGGTCTTTCTCTGAAATCCCGGTTGTATTGCGCGATTAATGCAAAACATTAACGGCCGCATCCTCCGATCGGAGTCACCACCTTGCTGGGGAAGCAGGTTGGCTGAGCTGTAAACAGCTCACTCAAAATACGCCTTAACTCTACGACGATAGAGCATAAAAAGCAATAACTTAGGATGACCTGATAGAATGCCACGGCGATGTTTCCTGACCCAGCAGCCGCGCGGAGACTAGCGCCTCAATGAACCCCTATTGTTCTTGCAGCCTTTTCGTGACCGCGACTGCGCCTCATGATATGTTGAATACACGCGTCGAAAAAATGAACTTTTCAGCCTCACATCTCAGCTCAAGGTGCTCCAAATTGGATATCTCATCAAAAATCGTGCTTTCTAACCTAGCACTCGCCGCTTACAGCATGGGTCCGCCACTCTTTATCTTGATTTTCTACAAACGGTTTCCCTTCGGCTACTGGAAACAACTGATCTATGGAAAGCTCCTTATAGCCTGGGCGGTTATCACGTTTTCATTTTTCACAGGGGCGCTAGCATCTCTCGAGTCGGTTGAGATGACCAGTGACTCACTAAAAACCAGCATACTCGATAGCGTTACGTTATGGGTATTTGCTTACCCTGCACTCGTCATGTCAATTGGTGCAAATTTTGTCACTCAGTTCTTTTTGAGCTGGGATGAAGGATGACCGACCAGCTTATTCTGTTCGCCCT
>JAQWPD010000078.1 GCA_029245525.1 Gammaproteobacteria bacterium
CATGCTGGATGATGAAGATAAAACAGCATTTCTCGAAGACCTTGGCGTAGAGGAGCCTGGCTTGAACCGGGTCATCCGGGCAGGTTATGAGTTGCTTGGGCTGCAAACATTTTTCACGGTGGGGCCGAAAGAGCTGCGTGCCTGGACGACCAAGGTGGGCGCTACCGCACCGGATGCGGCGGGCGAGATTCATACCGACTTTAAGCGCGGCTTTATTCGTGCCGAAGTTATCGCCTATGATGATTACATTGCCGGCAATGGCGAGGCGGGCGCTAAAGACGCAGGCCGACTGCGTGTAGAAGGCAAAGAGTACATCTGTGCCGAGGGCGATATCATGCATTTCCGGTTTAACGTCTAACCCGAAAAAAGCTTAAACCATGGGGATTTGGCCTTTGCCACGGCGGAAATAACCTAAACCGATTGACAGCAGGCGGCAGCCTGAGGACAATCCCCACCCCCGACACGGTTTAAATATTGTTTTGGAGGGGGGTTGCCGCGACAACTCCGGTACAAACCGAGGGGCAAAATAAGGTGATGTAGCTCAGCTGGTTAGAGCACGGCACTCATAATGCCGGGGTCGGTGGTTCAAGTCCACCCATCACCACCATCCAAATAAAGGCTCCTTTCGAGGGGTTTTTTGTGCCCTGTGTGTCTGCCGGCTGTTGCTGGATGGATGTAATGTTCCGGTTAGTGGGCCTTATTAGTGCGCCGGGAAAGATTTCATCAGGTTACACCGGCTTGCCGTGTTGGGCTAAACCGGCATCCACATGAATATTCGTTTCAGGGCGCTTGTCGTTGGCGCAATCGTTCTGCAATAAGCAGCAGCAATGGCAGGGCGATCATCCAGCTCACTCCTGTGGTTAACACAAAATCGAGCCTGTCACTGGCGTAGCTGGCGGTACCGAGCTTAACGCCCAGCATGTAGCCGAGTGGGCCGACCAATGCGCCAATGGCTGCAGCCATTAGGTAGCGGCCCTGCAGCCAGCGGAGTGCGCCATTCATAAGTAATGCAAGATTTGCCCATAGCACCATGATCCAGAGCGGCGCTATCGCTGCAGATGGCCAAGCTTCGTGGTAAACCAGAACCCCCGTCTGAATATTGATTGTGTCCACCAGCGTGCCTAGCAATATCGCTACGCCGGCAAGAATGAAGTCAGCTTTGGCATGCACAGATGTTTTGGCATGCCAGATAAGAAAAACAATCAGGCCCACACCGCCCAACCAGGGGTATCCGATCGATACCCCTGCCAGACTCATGCCGTACACGATTTTAAATAAAATTAAATTTGTGGCTGATTTCATTTCATGGTTCTGGCTTTCTTCTAAGCAGCTTTTTGCTCGTCTTTAACAGGCTTGACGCTAGCAGGCTTTTTTGACTTGCTCTTTAGATCGCTGAGTAAGATAGCCACAAAGCACCCTGCAGCCACAACTACGGCAAGTACAGATACTAAAACATCCATTTCGCTCTCCAGTGTTTCTGACTGAACAATACGTTCGTTTAATTACTAAGTGAGTATTCGCTGGGTTCGATGAGCAGATGCAATGGAGCTGTAACATCTTGTAACTGGAGGTGGCTCCCTTCAAAGCCTTTGTTCTATAGGCTTTTGGAGGTGATGGTATTTAAGCAGCCCTAAATTCGCAGCTTCCAGGCAGCAAGTTTCAGCCTCTGGGCTTAGTAATCTTATTGCTGCATTCGTTGTAATATTGTTGCGATAGCCGTACTAATTTCTGTGTCGTTAACGTAATTACTCCGCACGGAATCCAAATACTCAATCGCCGCCTGAGGTTGCTCGGTGGCTTCGAGTGCAAGCGCAAAGGTAATGGCATAGCGCGCTTCTTGTTTGGCCATGTCGGCTGCATTTTTAAAGTAAGGCAGAGCAGCTGAAACTTGCCCCTGTCGCACTAAGCTGAGCCCGAGCATTTGCTGCAGCATTGGCTGCTGCGGCATTCGAGCAATACCTTTTAGTAGTAGGCTCTGAGCGGAGGTTTCGCGTTGCTGCAGACGGTACAGGTCAGATAGGTTTATATACGCTGGTACGAAGTCGGGACTAATTCGCAGACCTGTTTTATAGGCGTCTTCGGCTTTGCCAAAACGCTCTAATTCGCGATACAGGTTGCCCAGGTTTATATGTGACTCAACCCGCTCAGGATTTGCCATTTGCACAGCGATATATTCATCAATAACCCGGTTCCTTTGCTGCCTCGTTGCATTGCCCAGAGTGTCGTTCCCCAGACTAAGAACAATGGGTAATGCCTCGATTCGAACGGCTCTGACCGGATCTGCTAGTAGCGGAGGGGCCAGACGTGACTGGCTTGCCGGGTCTGCATAGTTGAGACCGCGGGTAGCACCCCAGCGTAACATCGCGTTATCCGAATGGAGTTGTTCTTCAAGCAGCACCAGCGCATCGGGGCTTAGTGTGAACAAGGCATTTGAAAATGCGGTGGCTTTAATAATGGCAGGCGTATCTTCATCCATGCTGATGTGCAGAATGGCCTCGGGCCGGGGTTTTTTGCTGCTATTTAAGGCGGCGGCAAACTGTTCGCTCCAATGGGGGGTGGTGGCATCAGGTCCTTTACCTGCTGCGCTCAGTATGCCGGTTGCCCATGCCGAGGTTTTATCGGTGTGGCAATTCTGGCAGGCATCCGGCGTACCGTAGTTCTCGCTGAGCCAGGGCCGCGGAATGCGGAAACTGTGATCATGTCGTGCATCGACCTGCATGTAGTTGGTGCTTGGCATATGGCATTCAATGCAGTTAGCACCAACTGAATCAGTTTCATGCAGCTGATGCTCTTTGGTCGCAAAGGTGGATGCAGCATGGCATTGAAGGCAAACCTGTGGGCCCGGTGCACGGAGCTTTAGGCTGTGCGGATTGTGGCAGTCGCTGCAGGTAACCCCTTGTTGATGCATCTTGCTCTGTAAGAAAGAACCGTAAACATACACTTCGTCGCGCATTTGTCCGTCAGAAAAGTACAGTCCGAGATCAATAAGTGATGGCAGGTGGTCATTCAAAAATTCTGCATCGTATGCGGGTCCGGTAACTATTTTTGCGCGGCGCGAATGACAGCTGGCACAGACTGTTATTTCAGTGCTCGAGTTGCGAGCTTGGCTGCGCGCGCTATTGCCGGTTGATGGATTAAGCGCCCAGCTGATGCCTGCGCGCTCATTGAATGAACGCTCCAGCCCTTTATCGGAAGCTGCGCTTTGATCACTATTCCCGGCCCAGGCGAGATGTGCTTTACCGGGTCCGTGACAGGCCTCACAGGCAACGTTCATTTCTTCCCATTGGGTATTAAAGGTGTCGGTGGCTACATCGTACTGTTTGATGAGCCCGGTTGAGTGGCAGTCGGCACACATCGTGTCCCAGTTTTGCGATTGGCGCGTCCAATGCAAAACATCATTATGGTCTATCGGCTCGTCACCATAGACGTGGAACCAGCGCTGACCACCATCTGCTGCATCTCGGCTATCCCATGCCACACTTAGCGCCTGCACTCTGCCATTGGGGAGTTTCACGAGATATTGCTGCAAAGGGTAAGTGCCGAAGGTATGGAGCAGCTCGAACACCTGAATGCTGCCATCCGGCCCCGCAGTCCGCACTTTATAGGCATCATCTTCTATAAAAAACTCAGTGCTGACACCCTGATGCTCAAACCGACTGTTGTTGAAGTCCCCTTGGACGGTTTGTGGCGACATCGGCTGCATTGCTTGGTCATGATGCGATTGTTGCCAGCTATTATACTCAGCCGCATGACAATCCTTGCAGGTGGCGCTGCCTATGTAATTGGTCGGCGCGGTATTGCTTACCGCTTTTGTACTCGAATTATCGCAACCACCTAGCAAGGCGCCGAGCATCAGGAGTACAACTAGTGACCGAGCAGGGGTTATCATGACTGTATTCAGCATCATGTGCGTAAAGCTGTCAATGCATGTGCAATCTTTGGGCTTTGTTGTCAAAGCCCTGATTTTGGGACTTACGGCAGTATAATTTAGGACGAAAAATGCAAATACATTCGACTCAACAGTGTTTTGGTGGAGAGCTTTCATACTGCAGCCATGAATCGCTAACCACCGGATGTGAGATGCGGTTTAGTATTTTTCTGCCGCCGCAGGTCAGCGCCGGGAAGCGTCCATTGCTCTGGTGGCTATCAGGTCTTACATGCACTGAAGATAACTTCACCACAAAAGCCGGTGCGTATCGAGTGGCGGCAGAGTTGGGACTGATTATTGTTGCTCCCGACACAAGCCCACGGGGCGAAAAAGTCCCCGATGACGATGCTTATGACCTCGGGCAGGGCGCGGGATTCTATCTGGATGCCACAGCAGATCCGTGGTCGGAACATTTCCGGATGTACAGCTATGTGACTGAAGAGCTGCCGCAGCTTGTTGCGACAGAGTTTCCTACAGATATGTCAGCACAAGGGATTTCCGGTCATTCCATGGGCGGTCACGGCGCATTAACTATCGCCTTAAAGAACCCGCACACCTATACGTCGGTTTCAGCATTCGCGCCTATCGTTAATCCACTCAATTGCCCCTGGGGTCAGAAGGCCTTCTCCACCTATCTGGGCACGGATCAAACTGTCTGGCAGCAATACGATGCTTGTGAGTTGCTAAAAGCCACTGCCGATCGCAGCGGCTGTCCCCCCATATTGATCGATCAGGGTGATGCCGATAACTTTTTGGTTGAACAGCTCAAGCCACAGAATTTTGTTGCGGCATGTGAACAGGTGGAACAGTCGGTGACCTTGCGTATGCAGCCAGGCTATGACCACAGCTATTTTTTTGTTAGCAGTTTTATAGAAGACCATTTACGACATCATGCAGGTTTGCTGGAGTAGCCTTGGTTGTTAGCGCTAGCAGGAAAGCAGAGGGCCATCCGCTGGCCGACGGGCTGCCAAGCCGAGTCTCTGAGCCGACCCTCTGGATTGCATATCTCAGGCCGGTAGAGTCTGTCCAAAACTCAGTCGCAGTGCGGGCAAATGGCGGTATTTGCTGGTGTTAGACCCCTGTCAGACGTTATAAAGGTGGCTTATTAAGCAGCACTGGCAATAAGTTTAAATGATCAGCGCAATATGAGCTGTGCGGCCAATCGTGTCGCGGCAAAAATATTTTTAAGGAATTTGAAATTTGAGCATGTTGTTTCAGAGGTTGCTGGCGCCGTTCAGAGCGCTGGCAGCAAAGAAAGGTGGCTTGCCACTCATAATTCTATTGGTGGTGATCGTAATAGGCTTCTACCTGTTATCGACCCGCAAAGTATTGGTGCCGATTGCTCCTGAGGAACGCGTTTGGGCAGTAGACGCGGTGACCGCCAGTTATGCTGATGTGCAGCCGGAACTGACGTTGTACGGTCAGGTGATTTCTGCACGCAGCAGCGAACTGCGGGGCAGAGTATCTGGTCGTATCGTTGAAGTTGCCCCTAACTTTCGTGATGGTGGCATTGTCGAGAAAGATGAGGTGTTGCTGAGCATTGATCGCTTCGATTACGAGACTGAATTGGCTCAGCAACGCTCTATTTTGACAGAGGCGGAAATTGCGATGGCAAAAAGTCGTCGCAAGTACGCTAGAGCGACTGAGTTGCATGCCGAAAAAAATGTATCCGATGAGTTTCTTGATGATGCCGAGCTCAACCTGCGGCAAGAGGAGGCCCGTGTTGAGCAGCAGGGTATTGCCGTGTTGCGCGCAGAACGCGACCTTCAGGAAACCGCCATAGTAGCGCCATTTAGTGGCGTGATTAGTGAGCAGTCAGTTGAGTTGGGTCAGCAAATTGGCAGTAACGACAAACTTGCCGATGTAGTTGATCTTAGTCGGCTTGAGGTACGATTTTCTTTGAGTAACACCCAGTTCGGGCGGCTTATCGGCCCTGAAGAATCTCTTGTTGGGCGCCCTGTTAAGGTGACCTGGGAAGTGGGGAGTGAGCCGTTAAACTTTAATGGTCTGATCAGTAGGGCCGGTGCACAGATTAGCTCGAGTATGGGCGGGGTTACGGTTTATGCCAATCTCGATGCCACAGACCGGTTTACTAGAATCCGACCCGGCGCCTTGGTGCTGGTCCGAGTTGCAGACATGGTGTACAAAAATGTGATTCAGGCGCCCGACTCGGTTCTGTACTCTGATAACACCGTGTATTTGGTTCGTGATAACCGATTACTTAGCGAGGTTGTAGACGTCCTTGGTTTTTCGGAGGGAGCGGTTTATTTTAGGCCGCAGAATGCTGGAGCGATTATCAATGGCGACCTGATTGTGACTACCCAGCTGCGCGAGGCCGGCATTGGCGCTCGGGTTGAGGTTCGTTAGTGATGACTTCCCGAACGATAATGGAGTCTTTTGCGCAGCACAAAGTGGCGGCCAATTTGTTAATGATCCTTATGCTGCTTTCCGGTATGTGGGGCTTTAGCCAGCTGAATCGTCAGCTAATGCCGGACTTCACACTCGATCTTATAACCGTAGATATTGGCTGGCCGGGAGCAAGCCCGCGTGATGTAGAAGCCAATCTGTTGGAAGCGCTGGAAGATGAACTGCGGTTTATTGAGGGCGCTGATAGGGTGGATTCAACCGCATTTGAGGGCAGAGCCAGTGCTGTTGTGACCTTCGAAGAGAATGCTGATCTGGCGAAGGGGCTCACCGATATTCAGTCTGCAGTTGCGCGCATTACGACCTTCCCCACCGATAGTGAAAGGCCTGTGATATCTCAGGTTTTGCCCAATGAGTTGGTTTGCCGGTTAGAGCTTTCCGGACCCTTTTCTGAGACGGCATTAAAAATTCTGGCGCAACAAGTTCGAAATGATCTGCTCGATCTGGGCTTGGCCCAGGTTGAGATCAATGGCGCTCGCGATACTGAAATATGGGTTGATGTGCCGGCGACCGAATTGCGTCGTCTGGACATGAGTCTCAATGATGTTGCAGAGCGTATTGGAGCCGAAAGTATCGATTTGCCGGCAGGACAGGTTTTTTCCGGCAATGTGTCACGACAGATTCGAAGTGAGGGCCTGGCGCGAAACGCGGCAGAGGTTGGCGATATTGAAATAATGTCTACCGACGTCGGTGAAAAATTAAAGCTCAAGGATATTGCAAAAGTTTATGAAGCCTTTGAAGAGGGCTCAGCATCACACCTTGTTCAAGGTGATTCATCAATAGGCATTATTATCAAGCGCAGCCGGGGCATTGATTCGTTGACGGCGCAGAGAAAAGTAGAAGCGTACATTGCTGGCTTGCAAGCAGAGCTGCCCTCAACGCTTAAAGTATCGATGTTTGATACCGCGGCTGATATGGTCAGGGATCGATTGTCGATGTTGTTGTGGAATGGTTTTATCGGCTTGGTGTTGGTGCTGATCGTTTTGTACATTTTCTTAAACGGTCGAACAGCATTCTGGGTTGCAGCTGGTATTCCTGTAGCGATTTTTGCGACCATTGGTGGCATGGCCATGTTTGGTTTGAGCCTGAATATGATCAGCATGTTTGCGATCATTATGGGGCTGGGCATTATTGTCGATGATGCCATTGTCGTTAGTGAGCATGCCGAATTTTTGCATCGGCAAGGAGCGTCTCCGACTGATGCGGCGTCGCGGGCTGCGAAGGTTATGAGTTTGCCTGTTCTGGCCGCATCCATTACGACTATTGCAGCCTTTTCGCCGATTCTGACTATGGGTTCTACGGTTGGCATGATCCTGCGCGAACTGCCGATCACTATCATCCTTATTATTATCGCGAGTTTGATTGAATGCTTCTTAGTGTTGCCGATGCATTTGCGTGGCGCGTTGGAAGCCATGGACCGAGGGCCTAAAAAGGGGCCCAGTAAGTTCCATGTTGCCTTTAATAAATTCCGTGACACGCGGTTTTCGGCAATTTCTCAGTTTTCATTTGCTAATCGGTACAGCACCATTACAGCCACTGTTTGCCTTTTTATTCTTGGCATTTTAATGATGGCGTCTGGCCGTGTAGGGTTTGATTTCTTTCCGTCTCCTGAAACGGATTACATCGCAGTCAATATTGCATTGAGCCCGGGTTCGGGTCGTGATGTCACAGAAAGCATGTTGCTGGAAGCAGAGCGTGCGGCCTATGCTATCGAGGAGCGTTTAGGCGGCGGTGCCGGTTCACTCATTAGCTTTGGCTTTGGTTCTTTGGGCACCAGCGTTGGTCGTTCAAATGATTCGCCGATATTGGGTGATTATGTTGGTGGCTATACGGTTGAATTAATGCCCAGTGATCTTCGTGAAATGCGCACATCAGCTTTTATCAGCGCTTGGGAAGATGAAATGCGCCCTGTGCCGGGTGTCGAAGCGCTTACCGTTTTCGAGGTGAACGTTGCTGGTCCGCCAGGCAAGGATCTGGATGTTCGTTTATCTGGTGCACCGTTGGATGTCATGAAGGCGGCCGCTATGGACGTTCGTAGTGCGGTGGCACGAATACCTGGCGTTAATGGGGTTTCCGATAATCTCCCGTACGGTATGGAAGAATATGTGCTTGAGTTAACGCCTGAAGGTCGGGCAATGGGCTTTACCACTGAAAGCGTCTCAAGGCAGATTCGCAACACTTTTGAAGGTGCGATTGCTAACCGGTTTGCTCGTGATCAGGAGGAGATTCTTGTTCGGGTTCGGTTAGCGTCAGATGATCGCTCGATTGATGGCTTGCGTGGGATCTATCTTCAGGTGCCTAACGGGCGTGAAGTGCCATTGACCGAAGTCGTAACTTTGCGTTCGCAAGTGGGCTTTTCTCAGATTCGCAGGGAAAACGGGCTGCGTGAGGTTGCTGTGACTGCTTCGATAGATCAGCAGGTCACTACAATCAATGAGGTGGCGAGTCTGATTAATGGTTTAGTGCTTGAGCGCGTGCGTGCTGAGTACGGCGTAAATGCCACGTTCAAAGGCAAGGCTGTTGAGCAGGCTGGTGCGATGGGTGACTTTTCGATAGCCCTGCTGCTGGCCTTATCGATTATTTATATTGTGTTGGCTTGGGTATTTTCAAGTTACTCGACGCCCTTGATCATTATGGCGGTGATACCCTTCGGTTTTGTTGGCGCAGTATTCGGCCACTACATTATGGGGTTTGCACTGAATATATTTAGTTTGCAGGCGCTTATGGGGCTTGCTGGTATCATGGTCAATGACTCAATTGTCTTGGTTATGACGATTAAACGGGAGATGGCGGCAGGCTCGACGTTGTCTGAAGCTGTGCTTGTGGGCACAAAAGAGCGGCTTCGGCCCGTGATTATGACTACCACCACCACTGTGGTTGGCCTATTGCCTATACTGTTCGAGACCAGTCAGCAGGCACAGTTGATTCAGCCGCTGGCGGTGACACTGGTATTTGGCTTGTTATTATCGCCGTTTCTAGTGTTGTTTTATGTCCCCGCGTTGCTGGGTGTTGGCGCTGATATTAAAAGTTTGCGCGGCGGGAGACGCGTGATGCAGGCCGGATGACCATATGCCTATTCTTTTTGCATGCGACTCTCTGTTCGTCAACCAGGTGGCTTGTCTATGAATGATCAATCAGACGAGGGCTACGTTTACCTGATTCCTGAGATTATTAAGGAGCGCATTCAAATCTCGGATGTTTTTTCACAGCCCACTTCTACCTCGGTGATGAGTTATGGCGTTAATCTGTCGTTTCCCGAATTGCACCTTCATCGGACTCTGCGGTCTCGTGAGTTGTCGTTTTTGCGGGGTAAGGTCGAGGCTGTATTAGAACTTTGGGAGAGAAAGTGCCTGCAGCATTTGCAGTATCAAGATGATCGATATCGACCTTCAGCGGTTGATCAGTTGAACAGGGATGCTGATCAGCGACTGCATCTCCTGCGTAACATCCTTGTTGATACTCTTCATACGGCCCCTTCTCCTGACTGGTCATGGATTGAGTGTCGAGGAGCGTTCTCGGTAATGCCTCAAGAGCTTTACGGTATGCCGAAAATTCCAGAGTATATATTGACGGATGCAGATGGTCGCCCTATTGATATTCTGCGTCTTGATCAGGTGAGAAAGCCTGATCTCGAAAAAATTAAAAATCAGTTCAGTACTGTCACTAAACTTTTTCGTCCCAGTAAAGTGCGGGAGGTCGTCGATCAGGAGTTGGCGCGCTGGAGCAAAAAGCGTTCTGATATTGGGGTGGCAAATGCGGAGCGTCGTGCAACGCTGCGTCAGGCGCAGAGTATTTATGATGCCAGTAAGTCAATGTTTAAGGCTGGTAGGGAAAGTGACTGGAATATCTTGCAGGACGTCAAGACTAACTATGAAAGATTGGCCTCGACTGTGTTGACCAGTGATTCTGCCTCCTGTGCGGTCGAGGAGTACTGCGATCTGATTATGATGGCTATAGAGTATCCGGATGAGATTTGTTCTAACTGGCTAGTGAATTATCTGCCTGAGAGTAAAGTCTTACATCTAGACCTTGATCTGCCTTCCGTCGATCAGTTAAGTTTGCCAAAGGCTTGGGAATATTCCAGTAGCAGTGCTGAGGTAGTACAAGTTAAGTTGAGCGAACGTGAAGTTGCGGAGCTTTGTGATGTGGTTTCTTACCAGATGGTTCTGCGCGCAATGCGCGATCTGTTTGTCGCTGATCAATCCCGTGCAATCGAGACTATTATCTGTAATGGGCAGGTTGCTTTTCAGGGCCCCGGTTCTGATGAATGGAGAAGCTGCATTGTTGTCTCAATATCAGCCGATAGAGAGGAGTTGCTGCAGCTTGATTTTTTGCAAGAAACACCTGGCGCATTGATTGAGCAGTTGGGTGCAATATCAGCCGGAGCGCCACACCTGGCCGTGCCAGTTCAACCTATGGGCTAGCAGACTTGCTGCATGCCCGTTGGCGTATGCGACGGTGCGAATATATAAAGATTGGCTGGTTTTCTGTCAGCGGGTTTACAGTTTTTGCGGTAGCCGCATAAGTTTAATTTCAGTATTATCTATAGCCCCGTCTACCATGGTGTCTGCGGTGCTTTTCTTTTAGGGAGTTTATTGATGAATATTTTTTCTGCTATTGGTCGTTTGGCCGGTGTCGTTTTTCTTGCTCTGGCATTGAGCGCTTGTGAAAAACCAGATGTTGCGGTAAGCGATCTTAGTGATAGTGACCCAGTCCCAGAAGTAATTTCAGAGCCAGGAATCGAAGCAACTACCGCGATTCCAGCTGCTGACATTGCTGAGGCCAATGTCGATGAGGCAGAGGCAGAATCTGAAGAATCTGCTGGTCCTGATTTTAATCTATCATCTGAAGATGCTATGACGACTGTAGATGCCATAAAGGCTGAAGCCGCAGCTGAGGCAGCGGCTGAGGCAGCAGCAGCCAAGTAGTATTGCGAATGCCGCAGCCAACGAATGGCTGCTGAAAAATGCAGGCCCCGCTTATCTGAAGATGAGCGGGGCCTTTTTGTGGCGAAGCCTTCCGGTGAGAGATTTAACCCAGCGGGTGGCGAGGAGGGGCGTCCCAGGTTACGCAGCCCCGACCAAAAACCAAGCCCCGGTGCCTGCAATTGCGCCACCGGCTACCCGTAACATTACTTTACCTTTGCCATAGTGCTGTGCAATATCACCGACAAGCACCCCCATGATGTGCAGCACTATCGTGCCCATCATGAAGCCAGCTACATAGGTGTACGGGTTAGCTACCGCAGGCATTTCTGCACCATGAGCATATCCGTGGAAGACTGCAAAGACACCGACAGCACATAGGGCAAATACCATTGGCACTCGCTTATCTAAGGCAATGGTGCCGCCAAGCACCAGCACAGAAAAGGCGATGCCAACCTCAATAGCGCTCAGGCCAACATAGAAAAAGCCAAGCAATCCACCAAGAGCCATGATGACCACAAAGGTTGCCGGTATTGTCCACATCGCCCGCCCACCAATCTGTGCACTTACAACCCCTACTGACACCATGGCCAGAAAATGATCCAGGCCAAGTACAGGGTGAGTCAAGCCCCCGAGAAACGAACCATAGGGAAGGCTGGCACCATCGTGAGCAAACAACCCTTGCGGGATTCCTGCAACAAGAGTGGCAAGAATAATTCGGCAGAAATTTTGGTGCACCATCATGGCAGTGTCCTAATGCAGAGGCGGGCCTTTAACGGGGCTATGATATCAACAATTACGATTGATGATTATTGAGAAATTCAGAGATCATTCCATTGACTCTGGTCGGCTGATCAAAGATTGCACCATGCCCTGCATTGTCAACGATCTCTACCTGCACATCCCCAAGTAGCTTTTCAGCTTTCCGCTTAATGGCTTTGGGTTTGTACAACATTTCATGCTCACCGAAAATCAATAGTGTTGGGACCTTGATTTGCTGAAGCACTTTGCGCGGTTCTGCCATAAAAAACTTCTTTAATACTCTCAAGCCTGTGGGTATATGCACCTTACCGGTCGATTCGTTATAAACACCGACCGACTTATCCACTCGGTAATGCTTCGTGGCCAGAGCCATTGCCCGTGCAAGTTGACGATCAAATGTACCAAACTTGCCACCACCGCCACCCGCTTCGGTGGCGTTGCCTCTGGTCGACTTATTGACCGTTTTCGCAGTGATTTCTGTCTCCAGAGCATCCGTATCTTTATTCTTACGCAGAACCTTGGTGATCAGAAGATGCATGGGAAACTTTGCACGTGCTATGCCGGTGGGAGCCAGCAATACCAGCGAGTTTACCCTGTCAGGCTGCTTAACGGCCATCTGCATACACAAGGAACCACCAACACTGTTGCCCAGATAATCGGCTTTACTAATACCAAGCTCATCTTGAACATCAGTAAGCCACTGCACAAAATCATCATTCAAAAATGACACAATGTTAGTTTCACTCTTACCAGGT
Source organism: Gammaproteobacteria bacterium (assembly GCA_029245525.1). GTDB lineage: Bacteria > Pseudomonadota > Gammaproteobacteria > Steroidobacterales > JABIQA01. The sequence goes on from JAQWPD010000078.1 coordinate 12,795, forward strand.
TGGCCAACGATATCGAGCGCATACACACGATGGGTCTTCGAAAATTCCGCAAACTGACGACGCCAGAGTGGCGCGCAGCCTGCTATTCCGGGGAGAAGAAACAGGGGGGGAGCCTGCTCTTCGCCGCATGCGAGCATGTGGGTTCTACCAAAACTTGTTTCCACATACTTCGATTCAATATCGATGTCTATATCCGCAACGATATCGTTGTACCAATTCATAATGGTTTGAAAGCCCTCTGAAGACTTATAGAGATTCATTCGTGTATCCACAAAGATTCTTTCTGCAACACCACTCTGCGCATTAATCTTTCGTATGTAGTTAAGTGCATGTGCGCCATTTGCCCCTGTCGATCCATTATTGCAATTTCTCATGTCTTGACTGCCCAGTCAGAAAATATGTTGTGTAGAACGGTTCATCCCTCGATTAAAAAGGGTTTCGGTGCAGTCGGTGGGTTGGATTCACTTGGTCGACATGAACGAGGGGCGTGAAGCCAGAATTATCTATAAGCTTTTGTTTTTATTTGGCAATTGTCTTTGTAACAGTGTGTTTCAGGCGCGCCCGGTCCCCGGCAGTTACCAGTGATGCCAAACCGGCATGCAGTGCTTCGGCAGTTCGCCAATTTTGCCCAGTTGGCACCAAGGCTGTCCCGGCAGATGAAAATCTGAGCCTTTGGAGCCGACTAGATTTCGTTCGCTGCAAAGCCCGGCGAGTCGCTGCGTGGTGTCTGGGTGCTGTTGACCGGAAATAACCTCGATGCCCTGCCCACCGAGTGCCGCAAAGTCGTCGATAAGTCGTATGAGCTTGCTTAAGGTCAGATTGTATTTATCGGGATGGGCTAATACCGCCGTGCCACCGCTGTCACGAATCCACTCAGTTACAACCTTCATTTCTGCCCATAGGTTTTTTACGTCACCCACTTTGCCAGCGCCTAAATATTTTTTAAATGTCGTGTTGATGTCTTTAACGAGTCCATTATCCACGAGGTAGCGAGCGATGTGTGGCCGCCCCGGCGCATCAGTGCCGGCGCTGGCCAGCAATGCATCCTGATCGACTTGCAGGCCGACCTTTTTAAGACGCTCAATAATTCTGACCGCACGTTCGCGTCTCGCCGAGATTTGGACGTTGCTGCCGGTTCGGATGGCAGCACTGCATGGGTCGACATTCAAACCTAGGATATGGATGCCGATGCCATTCCAGGTGGTGGAGAACTCAATTCCCGGTATCACCTCAATTGGCAGTTTGGTTGCACGGGAAGCCCACTCCAGATAACCCGCTACAGTGTCATGGTCCGTAATGGCCAGCGTATCGACGCCGGCATCCACGGCAGCAGCAACCAGTGCATCAGGCGTTAAACCACCATCCGATGCCAGTGTGTGACTGTGTAAATCATAGTTCATCGCTCTATTTTAGGGCATCTGTAGCAGGGAAGCCGATATTTCGGGGGCGATCTCTTGCCGCCATTACAGCAACAGAGCGTCGATGGTAAACTAAGCCTTTATCGATGCACTACTTTAAGGAATAACAATGAAAGAATGGAAGACGCCGCCCGACATGGCAATTGATGTGGCGAAGCAGCACACAGCGATAATTAAAACCAACAAAGGTGATATTGAAATTGAGCTTAGTTCTGAGCATGCGCCCAAGACGGTTAATAACTTTGTATTCTTAGCCAATGAAGGTTTTTATGATGGTGTCAGTTTTCATCGCGTGATTCCTGATTTTATGGTTCAGGGGGGTGATCCTACTGGCAGTGGCGCCGGTGGTCCCGGTTATCGCTTTGACTGTGAGGTCGCAGATAATCCGTTAACCCATGAGCGTTGTGTAATTTCTATGGCGAATGCTGGGCCGAATACTAATGGCAGTCAGTTCTTTATTACTCATTCACCACAGCCGCATTTGAACGGCCGTCATACCGTGTTTGGTACTGTGATTTCAGGTGATGATGTGGTTGATGCGATAGCGCAGGGCGACGTGATGGAGAGTGTTAGCATTGCAGTGTCATAAGATGCTTGAGTAATGGCTCAAATAAAAAAAGGGCCGCGAGTTTCGCGGCCCTTTTTTTATATTAATCGTCCATGTGCGTGCAATAGTCCGGCTGTTTTTGGGCGTATATACTGCCGTGCAAGCTATAGCGCCAAATTTTCGATCGCCGCAACTTCATTGCAGCTGATGTAGTTGCCGCCTTTATCCTGAGCAACATTGCTTATGGCATAGGCAGGGTCATGGGTATAAAAAATGCGTACGTTGCGTTCCATTTTATCGTTGAGATAGGCAAGTTTCTCATCGATAGCAAGCTCCGGAAACCGATCATAGCCCATTGTTATATTTGCCTTAATCCACGCGGTGCCGGGTATTAGGTCGCTGGCAAATGAGATACGCTGTTGGCCCTGCAATTCGGCCAACATCAGACCCTGAGTGTGACCGTTACTGAATTCAAAATTTACACTATCAGCAAAGTACGGGTGCCGCGCCCCGCCAACCAATTCAACCCGACCGCTTTCCACAAGCAGTTGTATTTGCTGAGGAATAAATGAAGGCTTGTCGCGAATGTGGGGCGCGTTTGCGGTATGCCAGGCGACATCGCTGATGAAAAATCGGGCATTTGGAAACAGTAAATGCATCGGTTTCCCGGCCTCGTATCGGCCGAATAAACCACCGCAGTGATCGAAGTGCAGGTGGCTTAGCACTACCGCATCAACATCCTCATGACTAATGCCCGCTGCATCTAGGGATAACAGTAAGCGATGGTCGGTTTCATTTAGCCCGAAACGATCGGCCAGTTTCGGCGCAAGAAATGCACCCATACCAGCTTCGAATAACACATTTTTATTGCACAAGTCTTTTGCAAGCAGGCAACGGGTGGCGAGTTCAATGCGGTGATTTTTGTCCGCCTGATGCCAGCGCTGCCATAAGGCTCGTGGAGCATTGCCGAACATCGATCCGCCATCTAAGCGCTGTCGATTACCTTCAATGGACCAGAGTTGCATGGGCTTCTCTGTGTGCTCCGGGGTACGCTGGTTTAGCTGCCATGCCCGCGCAGCCAGTCCATAGCTTCGACCAGTTCGTCGTTAAAGAAATGCCTGACCTCAGCATTAGTGAAGTGATCGACAAGTCGGGGCATTGCTTCAAATAATGTGGAATTACTCACCATGGCAACTTTCTCAACCTTGGCTTGCTGGCTTTTTACAAACTTTAAGTGGGAAACAAAGCCACCAAAGTTCTCCCAGCCCGGAAAAAACTGAGCTTGGATACAGACGCCTGCAAGCGAACCATTGGCCGTTATATAGTCATCCGTTGCCTTGGTAAGCATCTCAAAGTCGCTGGATTTCAGCGCTTCCTTGGGTCGGATAACAAGGATGCCGGGATCCGGGATGAGTTCATAATCTATCATGGTGCGATGATAGAGCGAAAAACGTCGCAGCGCTAACTTTTGCTTGTTAGCTGTATTTTTTTGGAGTCGGTCTATCACAGCAGCAGGTGAGATCGGATGATGTATCGTCCGCACATGCCGGGCTCTATTAAGCCTAAGATTGCAGTGCGCTATTTCAATGGGCTGGCTAAAAATCTTGTATTGACGGATCGACTGTTGTTGTTCGAGCGATCAGGTTTATGGCTATCGATGGGGTTGACGAAAGCCCGCTTATGCTATGTGCCTGCGACCAATGAATGCGCGCGAAACCGCTAAACTCGCGAATATCAGCCGGGCATTACGATTGGAGGTTATTCGTGGGAGAATCTGGGCTAGACTAAAGCGCTTGTGAACCTTGAATAAAGACTCTGAGGGGAGAATTATGGATCTGGACAGTCGCGGTACCGTCGTCGCCGCTATTTTATTTGGCGTTATTGGTGTGTTTGCGCTAATGACCCAACCGGTAAGCGCAATTGCTTTTGTTGATGCGCTTAATTTTGAACCGAGTCAGGCACCACTGGTGCCCGCTATTGAGGTGTTGGGTGGGGCTTTGTCATCGCTGGTTGCCGTCGCCTGGGTTCGTAAAGTGAGTTGGCGGACAGCAGGTGCATTTGCGATTGCAGTGGTGATTGCCGGCAATCTGTTGTCTGCGATACAGACAGACTTCACGACGCTCGCTATTATTCGTTTCGTGACAGGGTTCTTTGGTCAGGGTACGGCCTTCGCAGTCGCAATTGCGATTATCAGTGGCACTAAAGATACTGAACGAAACTTCGCTTTATTAATTGCCGCGCAAGTGGCTTTTGGCGTATTGGTGATGTTTACCTTGCCAGCCGCTGTTGAGCAGTGGGGCTACGCAGGCATTATGGTGCCGTTGGCAGTCTTGGCATTGCTGATTGCGCCGTTGTTGAAATTTGTTCCTGGAACGGTCGCTGGTCCAATAGGCATGAGCAGTGAGGCGGCAGACAGTTCGATAGTTCCTGCGCTAATTGCGTTACTCGCCATGCTGGTCTGGTGCACGGGGCTTGGTGCGGTCTGGGGTTCTATTCAGTTGATCGGTACCGCGGGTGGGCTGACCGTAGTTGATGCCGGTTATGCATTAGGCATCAGCAGTGGCGTTGCAATAGCGGGCGCGCTTGTCGCCTCTGCTTTGGGCAACAAACTTGGCCGCATACCCCCTGTTATGGTCGCTCTGGCTATCCAAGCCGGTGCTATCTGGCTGCTAAAAGGCGAGATGACGTTGTTCCAGTTTGCAGCTACCGCAGCCATATTCCAGATATTCTGGAACCTGACTGGTCCTTACATGATGGGCGCGGTGGCAATGAATGATGCCAGTGGACGGGTGAGCGTTACCATTCCGGCCGCACAGACCGGTGGTTTTTTTCTGGGCCCTGCCATCGCAGCGGTCTTTATGAGTGAGACCAGTTATATTGCAGCAAACTACGTGGGCATAGTGTGCTGTGTTTTAGCGGCGATTATTTTTGTTCCCGTTGCGCTTCGATTGAAAAAGCAAACGGCTTAGGGCGTAAGTCGCTTGAAAAAAGGCCGCGCTTTGCGCGGCCTTTTTTATGCCTGGGCTCTACCGTTAGTTCACTGCTTAACCACCGGCCAGAGTGTGACCTCGCGACTAATGATTTGGTTGTCATGACTTTCACCGTCGAAGGGCAGCGTGAACAGCTCGGTGTTGCTTCCCCAAAAGTAATCGCCGGCCCCTGCCATTGGCGGAATGCGTTTTTTGCTGAGAAGTTGGATATAGATGCGGTAGTTTCCATTAAGTACCCGTTCGCGGTAGTAGGTGCAGGCAGGCAGTGTCATGGTGTACGCATTTTCCTCATCCAAAATAGGCTCTAGCACCACATTTTCATCGGTGCCACCATCCGGCGGACCAGCAGGCGGGAATTGCCATTTTTCATCGTTATAAAAAAAGGCCATGAGTCGATTCGGTGTTGCCAATAGCTCGTCCGGAACAATGATTTTGAGTTCGACCTTATCGGCAATATCGCAGGGACCGGTTTCAGCAACGGCGATAGCTGTCGGAACGAAATCATTTTCGGGTTGCATGAGTTCAGTTATGGGCTCGACACCTTCGCGCACGCAGCGCACATCGCCATAACTCGCTTCATGGTTATAGCCCAGGCTGGCCATATCGAATGACACGTAACCCACCCAGCCAACTGGCGTATCGGATGGGCGGTTTGATGCCCAGGTTTCGAGATACTGTGCGCCTTTGGGTGGGTCCGGGCGATCGCAGGTTCCGCTTAGCCACGATTTCAAGTAGCACCCTCTGTCACCCGGACCTTTAAACGATGCGGCACCTTGGCAGGCCCGATACAACGGTTGATTCTGCACGCCACCAACACTGAGTTGGCATATACCTCCGGGCTCTGTTGCCGAATGCCCATCGATAAGATTTCTTAGCTCATCGGTGTTTGGCAGTCGCCAGTCGGCGTAATTGCCGAGCACCAGTTCATCGCAGTATTGCTCTGCCTGCGCCGCATTCAGGCCTTTGACTTTAGGTTTGTAGGCGTCCTTTTGCGGATCTTGCCAGCAGAGACTGCTGTCGGGATCGCAGACAATGCTATAGCGACTCGGTTCGTCAGCATAGGCATTGAGAGCCAGACCGCTGATGAGCAAAATAAGCATGCAGTGGCGCAATTGAGCCTCCTATCAGCGCAATAGCAGTGCGCGTCCGGGTTGGTTAAAAGGGGTGATGTCAGCTCTACTGAGGGGCTTCGGCGAGCGTGATGTTCCTACTGAGGCTTTTGGTGTACTCCACCAGTGTATCAATATTTTCGGCGCTCAGTCGTTCGCCGTGAGCGGGCATATTTGCTGCGCGACCATCACGAATCACACTGCGTATTTCATCTATATTGCCCCCATGAAGCCAATAGCTGTCAGTGAGATCAGGCGCGCCAATGGTTAACGTGCCAGTGCCATTGTCACCATGACACGACGCACAAAACATATCGAACTGTTGGGCGCCAGCTTGCAGATTTAATTCATCGGCAGACCCACGGCCGGAGAAACTGAGTACGTAATTAAGCACCTGCTCAAGCCCGTTATCGCCCAACGGAACGCCGAAAGAGGGCATTAGGCCTGTCCGCCCGTTAGCGATGGAGGCCCGCAAGAGTTCATCGGAATTACCGTATTGGCTGATGCCACTGGCAAGGTCTGGAACACCTTTTACACCGCTGCCATGGCAGCTCGCACAGTTTTCTGCAAACAGTTTTTCACCGTTTTCTGGGGGGGTGTTGGCTTGAGCGCTTAAATTGATGCCCGCTGCTGAGGGGCCAAACGGTTTGCTAAGGGTTGCAAGCTGAGTTCGCCCAGATGCTGCAGCACTATTATCGGGCGTTTCCGCATGCAGCGGCAGCGCGCAATAAATCAGTAGTATGAGTTTTAAGCCTGACCGCATTTTGGTATCCATTGATGCACTTGCTCTGGTCTTACTTATTATTCTTCGGTTGACGTAACTTGCTAGGGGCGCAGCCCAGTGCCGCATGACTTTACGCAAGCCCTTGTTAAATATGTCAAACCACTGGTGACATAATAACAGAATAAGGCGCAGCTGCAGCAAGCCGGGGGCCGCCTGACAGCGCCCGCGGAGGCTAAAGGTGTTTTGGTGCTCTAGGGTTGCCTCCCGATACGTATCAGGTGGGCGTCCACGGGGTATTGAACGACACCCGGTGCATTAGTCGGTGCGATTGGCCAAAGTCAAATATGCCCCGATGCAGCGTTGAGAAGTTGTCCCATAACGCCACGGACCCGGGCTCCCACTGGAACCGACATTGGTACTCAGGGCGGGTCTGATGTGCAAATATAAAGTCGAGCACTGCCCGACTCTCGTTGCGGTTCATGCCACAAATTTCACGGGTCATGAGCTCGGAAACAAATAGAAACTTACGCCCTGTCTCGGGGTGTGTGCAGACCACTGGGTGCTCGTTTGGCGGCAGGTACTGGCGCACCTGCTTATATTGTTCCGGCTCCATTTGATCCAGTACTTTTTGCAGGTTGCGTTGCATGTTGTCATGAACAGCAGACAGTTCGCCAACAAAGTGTTGCCATGCGGGCGCGAGATCATTGTAAGCCGCGCACATGTCCGCCCAGACTGTATCGCCGGCGCCATCGGGAACATCCAGCGCCAGAAGCAGAGATCCGCGAGTGGGTTTGGCACGGAAGGAGCTGTCGGCATGCCAGTCGATGTCCGTTACCAAGCCATTGTAAAGTTGTGGGTATTCCTGTGCCCAAACTCCCTCATAGCCTTCGAGGCTCGGCGCATAACCTTGTTTTTGAATTTCACCAAAACGCGCACCCAGCAGCAGTTGTTGGTCGGGGCTCAGTTGTTGATTGCGAAAAAACAGCACCTGATATTTAAGCCACGCGGCATAGATGTCATTAAAGAGATCATCATTGGTAAGCGCATCAGCCAGCTGAATGCCGTTAATCTGGGCTGCAAACGAGCCTGTTTGCGGAGTCGCTTCAAAGTGAGTGTAGGCGGTGGCGCCAATAGGCGCGTGTTTGGTTGCGAGTTCTGCCATTGTGACCTCCGTTACTGCGGGTTTATATATCTTTTATTTTTTATCACAGCCCTCCCGCAACGATGGCTTCTTCTGCAGGTGGCTTGGTAGGTGGTTAGGTTTCGGGGAGGCTTAGGCGGCATTCGGGCTTATCGAAGACCAGTTGCATTGTGCTGATGGAGCGCTCCAGAAACCCGCTCTCGCAATAGCATAGGTAATAGTCCCACATACGAATAAATTCATCCGGGTAACCCAGCTGGCGCACCTGTGGCAGCTGATCAAAGAATCGACCACGCCAATCTTTGAGGGTACGGGCATAGTGTAATCCAATGTCATGAAGGCCGGTAACTTGCAGATCTGTTTTGCTGGACACAGAATCCATGATGGCACCCATCGATGGCAGTGCGCCGCCGGGAAAAATATACTTTTGAATAAAGTCTACGGAGCGGGCGGCCCGTTCATGGTGTCGATCGGCGATAGTGATCGACTGCAGCAGCATGCGTCCATCAGGCTTCAACAAACTGCTGCACTTGCCGAAAAAAGTGTTTAGGTAGGCGAGCCCAACGGCCTCAATCATCTCAACAGAGACAAGCTTGTCATAGCTGCCTTCAACCAGTCGATAGTCTTGGTCGAGCAGAGTAATTTTATCTTCGAGTCCGGCTTCACGGATGAGTCTCGCGGTAACGGCATGCTGATTGGCGGAGATTGTCGTCGTGGTGACCCTGCAGCCATAATTTTTTGCCGCGTAGAGGGCAAATCCACCCCAGCCTGTCCCGATTTCTACCACATGATCGTCGGGAGTAAGTTGCAGTTTCTGGCAAATTAGGTCGAGCTTGTAGAGAGCGGATTCTTCCAGCGTTGAATGGCTATGCTCATAGATGGTCGATGAATAAGTAAGCGTCGGATCTAAAAATGTTCTGAACAGATCTTCGCCCAGGTCATAGTGCGCAAGAATATTCTTCTTGCTGGTTTCTATCGAATTGCGTCGCGTCCAATGAAGCAGACGTCGCAGTGGTTTGAGGAGGTTGGTCAGCCCCCCATCAAGTATCAGCATGATCTTTCGATTGCGAACAAACACTCTTAGGAAACCCGTTAGGTCAGACGTTGTCCATTTGCCCTGAATGTAGGATTCAGCAGCCGCAACGGCACCACCGGCCGCAAGATCGGTGTAAGTCGATGCATCAAGAATTTGCAACGACACATGAAGTTCACTGTCTGGGTCGCCGAAGCTGGCAGTGCCCAGCGGGTCTGTAATAACCAGATGTGCCCCCTCGAGGTTTTCGAGCAGTTTGATAATGCTTTTACGAAAATGCATCTGCGCCGCAGACAGTTGCTGAGGGGCATGTTTGTCGATAGCCGATCTGCCTACTTGTCCTGTCGTATCACTGTGATTCATCATTCATTGTGGCTTATTTAGTGCGCTGCTGCACCTATGTCAGGCTTTTTTATCAGCTTCGGGGTTGTTCGTTGAGTTCTGCATTGATTAGGAGCCTTTGGCGCTCTGTTTTTTCGGATGGGCTACCAGAGGTACTCTTTTTATCCATAATTTGAGTGCCTGCCAATGGATGAGTGTCATCACCCGCAGTGTAACGGCCGGATCACGAAGCAGGGTTTTGGTCAGGTTCGCCGATGTGATTGGCAGTCGCTGGAGCGACAGTCGCGCATCGAAGATTTTGCGGCCGTTGTGCTGATTGTTCATGCCAACATACAGTGTTTCAGCGGGTTCGGTGAGGCGTGCTTTGTAGCTCATGTCCATTGTCATGAAAGGCGATACATGCATTTGCTTCTCAAACAGGAAGGTAAAGCCGCTGCTTGCGGTATTGTCTGCTGCACCAAGCACATAGCAGTGCCTTTCTCCCCATGGCGTATTGGATACCTCCAGAACAATGTCCTGAAGCTTGTCGTTGCTATCAAAGCAATAAAATATACTGATAGGATTAAAGCAATACCCGAAGTAACGGAAGTTGGTGAGCAGCCTGATAGACCCCTGAGGTTTTATGCCGGTCTTGTCGAAGACCAGATCACGGACTGAATCAGCCAGACTTTGAGCGGGGTCACCCAGATGATCTTCGCGCTTCAGCCAGGCCAGCGCCGGTCGACGGGCTGACCACAGTAGAAACCGATCGAGCGATGATTCAATTTCCTCTAAGTCCGCATACATCATGAATACTGAGTAGGAGAAACGGTTACTCACCGGCGCAGTTCTGCGGTGGTTAACCAGTCCGCGGTAGATGCAGCTCTTCATTGATGTCCAGCGTCTCCATGCCCGTTAAAACTCTGATGGCGCTATTTACGCCATCCTCATGAAAGCCATAGCCCCAGTACGCACCACAATACCATGTCCGCTGAACTCCGTTAATGTCTGCCCAGCGCTGTTGTGCCGCCATGCTCTGGAGGTTAAATACGGGATGCTCATAGCTGATGCGCTGAATTATTTTCTTGGGATCAATCGTTTTGCTGCCGTTCAGTGTGACCAGAAACTGCGTGTCGGTCGGAATATTCTGCAGCGTTGTGAGGTTGTAGGTAACACTGACGTCGGACACTGCTTCGATCGGACGATGGTAGTTCCATGCAGCCCAGGCTTTGCGACGTTTTGGCATCAGTCGCGTATCAGTATGAAGAATGGTGTCGTTTTGCTGGTAAGGAATGGCACCCAGAACCTCTGTTTCGCCGGGGCTTGGATCACGCAGCAATTTCAGAGCCTGATCGCTGTGTGTGGCAATAATGACTTGGTCAAACCGTTCCGGTTCTGCACCCGGCGTTTTAACCAAAACGTGGTCGCTGAATCGCTGGATCCAATCCACCGGTGTGTTCAACCGGATGCGCTCGACAAAGGGTTTGCACGCGGCTTTCAGGTATTCGCGTGAGCCATTGCTAATGGTTCGCCATTGCGGTCGGTCTTTCATTTGCATAAGGCCATGGTTCATAAAGAATCGCCCGAACTGAGGCGCAGGAAATCGGCGCATCATGCCGGGTTCTGAAGACCATATAGCTCCCGCCATTGGCAGCAGATAGTCTTCGACCATGGGGCCAGAGAAGTTGTTGTTGTCCAGATACTCACCCATGGATACCGACTCATGCGTATTGAGCAGTTTATCGGCAGTGCGGTTGAAGCGCATGATGTCGAGAATCATTTTGTAGAACGATGGCCGCAGCAGATTGCGTTTTTGGGCAAATAAAGCCGCCAGCGAGCGGCCGTTGTATTCAAGGCCGCTCAGTTCGCATTTAAAACTGAAACTCATCTCGCTGCGCTGGGACTTAATGCCAAGCTCGTTGAGCATGTTAATAAAGTTTGGGTAGTTCAGTTCATTAAAGACAATAAAACCGGTGTCAATGCTGAAATGGCGGCCATCAGCTACTGCATCAACCGTATTGGTATGTCCGCCCGCGCGTGAGTCGGCTTCAAACACGGTAATATCGTGGAACGGATGGAGCTTATGTGCCGCGTAGGTTCCGGATATGCCGCTGCCAACAATAGCAATTTTCATGATTGTGGTGCCTCCGGTTTCCGCTGGTTTGCCTGGGAGGTCATTAATTCAGTAATTTGACGCAGTGCTGCGGAAGGATTATTGCCCAATAAGACAGCACCGGTGTGTTTAATTTCTGCCTCTGCGCTAACCGCTGCTTGGCCGCCAACGCAGACGGGTATGTCGACGCTGCTGGATAGTTTTGCTAGTTCGGCAAGCGTTTTATTGTCTGGTGATTTTAGTCCCGCGAGTACAATAGCGGCGGGTTTTGATCGCCGACAGACTACCTCAATTTGTTGCAACGGGGTGTCTGCTCCTAGATTAATAACCCGATAATTGGCTTCATGTGCAGCAAGGCAAAATAGCGACAAACCCAGTTCATGTGTTTCGCGGGGAAGGCAGGCGGTAACAATTAAAGGGCCGCTTGCCCTGCCGAACTGTTGCTGAAAGCGGGCCTCCAATTTATGACTAACATGCACTCTGAAAAAGTGCTCTTCGGCAATTCCAGCCGGCGCTGAAGACCATCTGTCTCCCAGCGTTCTGAGCACAGGTTCAATCAGATTGTCGATAACGGCAGTTATAGGATGCAGGCCCATAGCGCGCTGATAGAGACGATCGATTTCAGTCTCATTGAATTCACTGATTGCTGCGAGCATGCCGCTCTGACTCTGTTGCCAGTTTGTTCCTGTCTGCGTGGCGGCGGTCTCCTGCTGTAATATGTCAGGAACCTGTCGTATTGGAATGCCGCGGGCCCGCAGGGCGAGCGCACGCTGTATAGTTTCAATATCACTGTCGCTATACAGTCTATGGCCGGATTCAGTGCGCAACGGATGCAGCAGTCCGTAGCGGGTTTCCCAGGCGCGCAGAGTTACGGGCTTAATGCCGGTCATCGTTGAAACTGTGCGAATAGGGTAGTGCATGCCGTTTGTCAGCCTGTGGGTCGCGTGCGATCCAATTAGTTATACAAAAATTATACACATCGATATAAAATGAGCAAGTCAGCACTGGTTTTTTTTGCTATCGTGAGCATTTATGCGCATTTAAGCAATGTTGCTCCTATTGCATTAACTTATACAATATATTTACTATAAAGCAATGGAATATCGAAAAACAACCAATCTTGCGCCGCAATTTTGCGTTCGCACGCTGTTGCTGTTGGGCGTGACTCTGCTGGCGGCCTGCGATAACGGCAATCCGATGGGTGAGCAAGGAATCCTCCGGCCGTTAAATGCGAGCTATGAAGATGCCCTGGCTCAGACAGAGACAGCTGCCTATATGTTCCCAGCGGACAGCGTTAGTGAGTTGCAGGTGCTGGAGCGGTTGCAGGGTTTTTTCAGTGACATGACGGTCGAGTCAGTACGGGCTAATGCGCCCTTTGTGTATGCCCCGGATGCGTATCTTAATGACAACGTTGTTGGCATCTCAGGCGTTGACCGGATTACCGATTATTTTGCGCACGCTGCATTACAGGCCGATGTTCTGGATATTGTTTTTCTCGATGTTGCCCGCAGCAAAACCGATTACTACATTCGTTGGCAAATGCGGGTTGATGCTAAAGCATTGAGCGATGGTGAGCCGGTGCTTACCTACGGGACAACGCAGTTCCGTTTTGATCGTGAAGGGCGCGTGATTATTCATCGTGATTTTTGGGATGCGGCAACCGGCCTTTATGAGCATCTTCCCTATCTTGGTCGGGTGATGAAATATGTACACCGGAAGCTTGGCGGTGATGCGGCACTAATATCGGGCAATTAGTCGCACTTTGAAGGGGTGCTCTATTGTGTTTCAAGTCGTAATAAAAGTAAGGGAATTTGATGGACGTTATTGACCTGTGTGAGCGGGGGCTGGTTCCTGATGTGGTAGCCCGTTTAGGGATGCGCCGGTTAATGGCGGCGAGGCTGAAGAAAGAGTCCGCCGACCGATCGGAGCAGGAGTCGGAAAATTTTGCGTTTATGCTCGATGCATTACGCAACAGCCCGATTGCTGAATCTACCGATAAGGCTAATGAGCAGCACTATGAGGTGCCTGCCGCATTTTTTTTGGACTCTTTGGGCGCGCATCTGAAATACAGCTGCTGTTATTGGGATAACACCACTCGTAATCTTGATGAAGCGGAAGCCAGAATGCTTGCGTTAAGTTGCGAGCGTGCCGAGCTCACCGATGGGCAGCGTATTCTTGAATTGGGTTGCGGCTGGGGCTCCTTAACCTTATGGATGGCTGAGCATTATCCGGCAAGCGATATTACGGCCGTGTCTAACTCAGTATCGCAACGCGAGTTCATTATGGCGCGCGCTGCCGAGCGCGGCCTCACTAATGTCATGGTAATTACCGCGGATGCCAATGAGTTTAAGGCTGATGGTCTGTTTGATCGTGTGATGTCGGTGGAAATGTTCGAGCATATGAAAAACTATCAGTTGTTAATGGATCGCATTGCGGATTGGTTGAAGCCTGGCGGAAAGCTATTTGTGCATATCTTTGTGCATCGTACACTTATGTACCCATTTACAACGGAAGGCGAATACGATTGGATGGGGCGTTACTTTTTTACCGGAGGCTTAATGCCCGCGGAAAGCACGCTGCTGTATTTTCAGCAGCACTTGCAGATTGAGTCCCAGTGGCGGGTATCCGGCACGCATTACGAGAAAACATCGAATGCGTGGTTGGCCAGAATGGATGCCAATGAGGCGGCCATTAGTAAGCTGTTTGTTAATGTGTATGGCGCTGATGAAGCAACGCGTTGGGTGAACCGTTGGCGGATGTTTTATATGGCGGTGGCGGAACTCTTCGGCTATTCCAATGGTACTGAATGGATGGTCGCGCACTACCTGTTTGTGAAGCCCGATTAACATGTGTTGATTTACTTTTTAGGGGTCGCTGATGACTGAGCTTGTACTTATGGGTTTTTCCGCAATCTTACTGTTGATGTTTGTCGGCTGGATTGTGAGCTTTATTAAAAGTGATGTCAGCGTGGTAGACATGCTTTGGGGGCCTGCGTGTTTTTTGCCCGGTTTGGTTTATGCCGTTCAGATGGGTGCGAGTGGGTTGCGAGTATCCTTGGTTCTCGTTCTGGTCGGCCTGTGGGCTCTGCGCCTTGCTGCATTCGTGGGCTGGAGAAATCACGGTAAGCCCGAAGACCGCCGTTATGCGGAAATGCGTGAGCGCAATGGTGACAGTTGGCGTTGGCGTGCGCTCGTAACAGTTTTTTTTCTTCAGGCCGTGCTGGCCTTGATTGTATCTGTGCCGCTTTTAGCGGTCACTACCGGCGCTGCCGATATCTTTTGGCTGGATTATCTGGCGTTTATGCTAGTGGTATTTGGTTTGGTGTTCGAAACCGTTGCCGATTTGCAGATGGCTGCATTTCAGCAGCGCCCTAAGAACATCGGTGGCGTGATGAACCAGGGCTTGTGGCGGTTCAGTCGTCACCCTAATTATTTTGGCGAGTTTTGTGTCTGGTGGGGCGTCTACCTGTTTGCATTAGCCGCGGGTGGTTGGTGGACTGTATTTGGTCCTGCATTGCTGACCTTCTTCCTGTTGAAGGTCTCGGGCATAGGCATAACCGAGAAAGGAATTACTAACCGGCGTCCCGCTTATCAGGATTACATTGATAAGACCAGTGCGTTTGTGCCGCGTTTACCCAAATAAGTGAACTTGGTGTTATTGTCGGGCGCGCAACGGGCTTGTTTTTGGTTGATTATTTTAGGGTGTGAGGATGCATCGATGAGAAAATTATTGCGTACAGGTTTTGCGGTATTTTTGATTTTGCCGGCAATGGTTCAGGCGGAGGCATTGCCGGATGCTGAATCAGTGGAGTTTTGCCAGGTAGCGCAGCAGGTTCTTGCCAACACCACAGTTGTTAGCGAAAACACCATTTTTACCGACATGGCATCGTATCGTAAATCCAAGCCCGGACCAGAACCGCTTCAAACGTATCAGATTATTAGTTATTCGGGCGCGGTCCCTGTGATGGTCTCATGCAAGGTAAAGGCGGCAGACCATATTCAGGAAATCTTTGGCACCGATGCCGCTGGGCCACAGCTGGGTTGCCCGGTGCTGGCGGAGCGGATTCAGGAGCAGGCGGCTGTGGAGCTCGAGGCCGAGGGCAATGGTGATGCAGCGGACGCTATGCGTGGTTTTGTTATCGAGCAAAATGAACCGTTTATTACCGGCAGTAGTTATCTGGCCGATTTTGAGCTGAGCTTTGTTGGTGATGATGGGCTTATTCATGTAAACAGCCCCGGACTGCAGAATGATTTCAACAGTTTGTGGGCGTACGTAATGCCTGAGAGGTTTATCGGCCAGACTTACTGCCATCTTGCCACGACAACCTATTTGAAGGCATTAGCGAGAGGTGAGATGGAGCCCGGCATTGTTATGACGACTACTGATGATGCTCAGGTAACGCCGGTCGAGTGACGCAAAGCTCCTGGTCATACAAGAAAGCTCGTTTTCTTGTGGTTTTTAAGTGTCTTCACCGCTCACTCTAAAAGCCAGAACTGTTTCCGTTTGTGCTAATTCGAGGGTGATCTGAAGGCCTTCTGCGCCTTCAGAGAGCGCGGCGCCTTTCTTAGCTCTTGGGGCGCATCATGGTTATCGGTGAACAGCTGTTATTTTGGGCATTACCGCGTCGGTAATCCAACGGGTTCAGAGGTTTATCCGCTCCGCACTGTGTGGTTAGGTCAAGGTTAGATATGAAAGTACAGATTTTTCTAGAGGCGGGTTTACCCCCTAAACAGGTCAATGAGCTGGGCTTGTTGGCCGAGGGATATGGCATAGATACTGTGTATGCATCGGCATTTCCGGCCCGACGCGATGCTTTTCAGTGCCTGTCGGCTTTGGCAGTCAATTCTTCATCGGTTCGCGTTGGTGTGGTGCCGCTGAGTCCGTTCGAAGTCCACCCGGTGCGCTTATCTGACATGCTACAAACATTGAATGATATGAGCGATGGTCGCGCATCTCTGGTGGTTGGTGGCATGGGGCAGTCTATTATGCGGGCGACCGGCCTCAAACCCGACCGTCGGGTTCGGGCTGTTCGTGAGTGTGTCGAAATCTTGCGCGCCGCATCAGGCGACGAGCCAGTGGACTATGAGGGCGAAATCTATTCCGCGATGAATTATTTCCCTGATTGGACGCATGCGGTTCCTCCGCATATTTTGGTGGGTGCAAATGGTCCTATGATGTTGCGGGCAGCCGGTGAAGTGGCTGATGGCGTGATGATGAGTGATGTGGCACTGGGCAAAATGCCTGAGGTATTGGGCCATATTGATCAGGGCTTAGCGGAGCGAGGGTTCAAGCGTTCGGTGGACTCATTCCCTATTTCAAATTTCTTTGCTTGGCATATAAAAGCTTCGGCAGTTGCTTCAATAGCTGAAGCGCGTCGCGAACTGGTTTGGCGGGGAGTGTTGCAGAAGTGGTACACAGAACCGTTTCTTGGCGGTGAGCAGGCCGAGTTTGTCGAGGCAAACTTCGATGCTTTTCTGCAGGCATTTTATCGGCGCAGTCCTGATATAGAGGGTATTCCGGAAGAGATTATTCAGGCCCTGGTCGATAACCTTACGTTTTCTGGTGGAATTGATGCGATTCCAGGCGTGGTAAAACACCTCAAAGCATTTTCTGTCGCTGGTCTCGATGCCATAACGCTCAAAATACACGATAACCCCGAGGAGGCTATAGGCATTATCGGGGAGCATTTGATTCCGCAACTGATGGCCTGATTTAAAAGAGCCAGGCAACAGTAACCCGATACTCTGCAAGTTTTTTGTGGTCTGGCTGATCTGTTTTCAAGGCTTAGGTGCGCGCCAAGCGCAAACTGCACTATCCGGTAAATGCATAGCGTTTAGATGCCGTGAAATTAAATAGCATTGCGGTAATTGCGCCCATTGCTGCAGGTAAAACAGGGTATTCCATCAATGTGCTGCTTAGATAGACACCGAAGCCATACACGCTGAAATTGATAGCGGCTCCGCAGCAATTGATGGCAATGTAGGTCGATGATTCACGCATTTTGTTATCGCTTGCCCGGTCTCTGAAAGTCCAGAGGCGATTAAGGAGCCAGGTTGTCAGGATAGCGGCTGTGCCTGAAACCAGTCTCGCAGAATAAACATCCCACCCTAAATACGAGATCATGGCAGTCAGTAGAATTGCATCGACCATAAATCCCACGACGCCCACGCAGCCAAAAGCCACCAATCCTTCCGGTAATTTGTTAAATAGAGTGTTCAATATTGAAGGGCCATCTCGTCCTTATCGCGACTAAGGGTGCTGATCAAATCGATTGGTTGGGCTAGTTTAGCTGAGATTTGTCCATCTAATAGGAACGGGTTGGCACATTTTGGTGCTTTCTATATTTACGGCAATGATGCAGTATTCCTCTGATTATAGACAGACGCAGAGAAACCCCTTTGAACAATACATTGAGTAAAGCTCGAATCGGTTTTTTAAGGGCTGATACCGCCTACACAATATTGGCCCTGTCGATAGGCGCCTGGCTATGTTGGGATGCCCTGGTTTTCCAGTTGGTGACTTATTCACCATACGCAGACTATTGGGAGCACACAGCATTGCTCACCGAGTGGCTGCGAAACTTTTCTGACCCAATAAATCCCCATGTGCTTGATGACTCACTAAGTCCTCGTTATATGCCATGGTTTTGGGTGCTTACACTTGTTGGCGGTTGGTTTGAGCTCGACTCCGTTCAGTTGATGGGTATCAGTGCAGTGGTGAGTTATGCGTTGATAGTGATCGGTATTAAGTTGTTTTTTTCCGAATACTTCCGGCACGCATGGGCACCTGCTATCGCGTTTATGGTGCTGTTTTTTGGTTGGGGCGTTAGTTGGAATTGGTCGAATTTATATCAGTTGCGTAGCTTTTTCTATGTTGCTGGTTTTCCATCATCGTTTGTTTTCGGTCTGAGCCTGATTAGTTTCTGGTTTACGTTGCGCGTTTTACGTCAAGAGGTTGGTTTGCTGGCCGGTGCTGTGACGCTCACTGTTCTGGCGGCT
>JAQWPD010000005.1 GCA_029245525.1 Gammaproteobacteria bacterium
CCAGGCATCTTGCGGGTGTCGTCTAATGGTAGGGCCTCAGCTTCCCAAGCTTATAGCGTTGCTATACCCTTGCGTGCGCCAAAAACTAGCTTTGCACCCAAGGCAACCCGGCCACCTTCCACCCGCTCACGCTATTTCGATGGTTGTGCTCATCCAGGTCACCCTCAAAGCCTTCGGCGATATTGTGGCTGGCTGTGTAGCCGAGCTCCGCACACTGCTTGGCAGCGATCTTTGATCGACCGCCCGATTGACACATAAAATAAATGGGCGAGTCATTACTGATGTTGCGTTCTTCGAGGTGCTGTTTAAGCTCCGCAACGAAGTTTGTATTGACGCCGTTCATGGTCACCCATTGGAGGTAGAGTGGCTCTTTGTTAATGCTGCTGAGATCAGGTTGACCAATGAGTTTCCATTCCACCTCAGTGCGCACATCAACAAGCAGTGATTGAGGCTTGGATTTTAGTATTTCCCATGCAGCTTGTGCTGTCACATCACCGGCATAGTCGCCCTCGGGCGTTTTCCAGTTTCCGGATTGATCTGCCATGTGGATGGTTCTCCGCGGGTGAGAGTGCAGTGGTCGTATTTATTACAGCATACGGTGTTTGCAGGCATAAAAAAGCCCTGCTTTACAGGGCTTTTTTATTATTTAGACAGGGCTTAAAAGTAAGCACTAACTGTCAGCATGAGCCGTTTTGGGTTCTTTGTGCTTACATCAGTAGTCACATCCGCATTCGAAATTACACCCCCGTCAGAGGTAAATAAGGGGCTTATATCTGAGGCTTTCATATCCAATTGGGTAATGTCATATTGCAGGCGAATCGCGCCGCGACCAAAGTTGTAGCCGGCACCAGCGCCCACTATTAGTCCTGTTTTCTGACTGTTCTGTGTGATTTTGTTGGTGTTTACTCGGGTTGGGTCTAGTTCGTCCGGAAGGTTAACAAACATTTCGTAGCTGGTGTCGCCAAAGATTGCACCGCCGCGTGCGAACAGCTCAAACTTACCAAGGGGTAAAGTGCCTTTGGCCACCAATTCGATCGAGCGAAAGTCGGTTTCGGTTTTTAGCGTATTAATTCCTGAAGAGGTATTGTTTTTTGTGTTGCCCGTGCTGGTCAGACCGCCTTCAAAGGATAGGTTTTTGTTCACTGTGTAACCCAATAAAACATGTACTGTGGATGCCTGACCTTTGGTGGCGAAGTCGAGATTCGCTGGAGCACCGAGGTCCAAGTTGGTTTTGAGGGTGGTTTTGCCAACGCCTAAGCCGATATAGACTTTACCGTAATCTTGGGCAATAGCCTGGGTTGCAAATAGGCCGCTGCCGGCCAGAATAACGAATAAAATCTTTCTCATGATGCTCCCTCAAACCAAACGAATTGGATTAAATATGCTTTTTAGCGGCATACGCTGCAACTAAAAGACCAGTGTTGTCCGCAAACCGGTGTGTAAGTCGGATTGCCTGAGCTCGGTGCCAGCCAAGTGATACGTTCAACGCCCATCAGGTCACCTTACCGCATAGGCTTATTTGTTCAGCACTTTGCCGGATCCCCCCGCCAGATGGCCGCTATTAACGACTGACCGAGCTTATTCTACCGATAATTCAGCACAATACCCAACAAATACCCATCGGGGTATTGTCTGTCACCGGTTCACTCAATTTAAGCATCGCGGAGCGCCTCAAGTGCAAGTAGATATCATTTTAGAGCCCGACAGCCCAAAACGCTTCACAGAGCTGGGCCTGCTGGCTGAAACCTTTGGTTTTGGTGCTGTGTGGACGGCCAACCATGTGGGGGCGCGGGACCCGTTTATGAGCTTTATGCCGCTGGCTGCGACCAGTGAGCGTATTCGCATGGGACCAGTTGCGGTGAGCCCCTTTGAACTGCACCCGGTTAAAATGGCCAATCAATTACTGACGTTGAATGAAGCATCAGCGGGTCGTGCCAGCATTATTGTGGGCGGGGGTGGTGGTGCA
>JAQWPD010000071.1 GCA_029245525.1 Gammaproteobacteria bacterium
TCGGTCGCTACAATGTGATAAAAGGGTCGCTTCTTGGCGCCGCCCCGTGACAAACGGATGCTAACCACTGTGTATTTCTCCTGAGATTTGCGGGTCGGCAGCTGCCCGCGCAACGTCATTAATCTGCCTGAGTGTATGTAAGCGCGGAATTTTACTGGAAAAAACGACCCGGTGAAACCCTGTAAGGCAGAAAATAGGGTCCCGAGGGGCAAAAACCGGCAATTGATGCCTTAACCGAACCCCATTCGACCCTTAACCGGGCCGAAAACCGCCGCCAAGACCTGTGAGACCTCTCATCATGTTAGCCATTCCGCCCTTTGCGGCCTTCTTCATCATCTTTTGCATCTGCAAATGCTGTTTCAACAACCGATTCACATCGGGAACCGCCTGCCCGGCGCCGCCTGCAATCCTTCGTTTGCGCGAACCATCAATATTTTTAGGGAACCTGCGCTCATCCGGGGTCATTGAATTAATAAGCGCCACCTGACGCTTGAGCAATTTATCATCCATGCCCTGAGCCATCGCTTTCGGGTCAACATTTCCCGGCAATGGCATTTTCTCAAGCAAACCAGCCATGCCACCCATATCCATCATTTGCGAGAGCTGATCTTTAAGGTCATTTAGATCGAAGCTCTTACCCGCCTTGACCTTCTTTGCCAACTTTGCGGCTTTTTCATGATCTAATTTCTGCTCAGCCTGTTCCACCAAACCGAGCACATCGCCCATACCCAATATCCGGCCAGCCATACGCTCAGCATCAAACAGCTCCAGTGCCGCCGTTTTCTCGCCAACACCAATAAACTTAATAGGCTTGCCCGTTACAGACTTAACAGACAATGCAGCACCACCGCGCGCGTCGCCATCAACTTTAGTAATAATGACACCGCTTATTGGCAATGCCTGACCAAACGCATCGGCTACCTGTACAGCATCCTGACCGGCCATACTGTCGATGACAAACAGCGTTTCAATCGGATTGCTAATGCCATGGACTTCAGTAAGCTCGTCCAACAACTCCTGGTCCAAACGAGTACGACCGGCGGTGTCAAGAATAAGCACATCACTCTGACGCACACGTGCCTCAGCAATCGCGCGGGTGGCGATAGCAGCCGGTTGCTCGCCATCATTAAATGGCATGAAGTCTGCGCCAACAGTTTCGGCCAGCCTCTCCAACTGCTGCATAGCCGCAGGTCGTCGTGTATCCAAACTGACCAGCATGGTTTTCTTTTTCTGATTTTCTTTCAAATACACCGCAAGCTTCGCGGCGGTAGTCGTTTTACCCGCACCCTGAAGACCGGCAAGAAGAATAATCGCAGGAGGCTGCTGCCGCAGATTCAACGTGGCGTCATCAGCGCCCAGAGTGGCCACCAGTTCGGCCTTCAATATCTTAATAAAGACCTGACCCGGGTTGAGACTTCCTGAAACCTCAGTACCCAGAGCACGGACACGAACCCTCGCGATCAAGCTTTTAACCACAGGCAAGGCCACGTCAGCCTCAAGCAAGGCTTGGCGAACATCCCGAATAACCCCGCGGATATTGTCCTCGGTCAGCCGACCGCGACCCCGAATTTTATTCGTGGCATCTCTGAGTCTGGAACTAAGTGTGGCAAACATGCGTAATCCTGATAGTCCGTATTTACTATGCGGTAATGCGGCATTCCCAGCGAAACAACAACGTGGGTTAAGTCGCAGCAGCTGTCTCTGGGCCGCTATTGTAACCGCATTTTATTGCCGAAGACTGCCATTCATGGTCGGATATGAGCCGAAATGTCAGTGCGTTACGCACGGATTGCTTGACAGAAACCCCACGGCAACCGAGGATTTCGCATTAACTCTTTATTATAGGAGCTGCACTCTCTATGAGTGACGACGTCCCAATAGGCGCTTTACTAGGCCTGCTGTTCATTTTGCTGATTTTATCTGCATTCTTCTCCGGAACTGAAACAGCTCTGATGAGCCTGAACAGATATCGACTGAGGCATAAGGCTCGTAATGGGCATCGCGGTGCCCGTTTGGCAGAAAAACTTCTGGCCCGACCCGACCGTCTCATTGGCCTGATTTTATTTGGCAACAATCTGGTCAATTTTTCTGCCGCCGCATTGGTCTCAGTCGTTAGCCTGAGACTTGGTGGCACTCCAGCGGTTGCAATCGGCACATTTATATTTACCGTAATCGTGCTTATTTTTGCTGAAGTTATGCCAAAAACTTGGGCAGCCCTGTATCCGGAAACGCTGGCCTTCCCGGCGAGTTATCTGTATTACCCGCTGATGAAAGTTGCCTATCCTGTGGTCTGGTTAATTAACCTGGTCGCAAATAGCTTGCTGCGCATCTTTGGGGTCACTTCGAAAGGTGGCGCAGATCAAAAACTCAGCATTGAAGAGCTGCGCACTCTGGTGGAAGAGTCACGATCTATTTTGCCGCAAAAACGCCAGAAAATGCTTATGGGTATTCTCGAACTCGAGAAATACACGGTAGATGACATTATGGTGCCGCAAAAAGACATTATTGCTGTGGACCTTAGTGACGATTGGGAGAATGTCCTAAAACAGATTCGCCGCAGTCACTTCACACGCCTTCCGGTTTATCGAGACAGCTTTGATAATAATGTACTTGGCATACTGCACATGAAGCGCCTGGTGCAGTCAGGCTCCATTGATAAACTGCACCCGAAAGATATTGAGGGCTTGCTTGATCAACCCTATTTCGTACCCGAAGGCACCCCACTAAACAGTCAATTGGTGCAATTTCAACGCACACATCAGCGCACAGCACTGGTGGTTGATGAGTATGGCGATATACAAGGCCTAATAACGCTAGAAGACCTGCTGGAAGAAATCGTGGGGGAGTTCACCAGTGAACCAGTCACGAGCGAATCGGCGGTAACGCCGGATCCCACAGGCAAGGGTTACGTTGTTGATGCCAGTGCAAATATTCGAGAAATTAACAGGATAATGAATTGGAAGCTGCCCACAGATGGGCCAAAAACTATTAATGGACTTATTCTCGAGCAGCTGGAAAAAATCCCTGAAACCGGAGCCGGACTCATGCTCGATGCCTACCCTATCGAGATTCTAGTGACCTCTGAGAGCGCCATTAAAACCGTGCGGGTTATTCCGGAAAGCTAGGGTGAGAAGGTCGTCATAAGGTAACGGGGAATACTAAGCCAACCCCAGTGCTTCAATAGCGCCGCGGAGGTAATCTACACCGCTAATCTTCATCCCTGGAATGGGCCTCTTAGGCATGTTTGCAGTGGCTATAACTGCATGGGTAAACCCTCGTTTTGCTGCTTCATGCAGGCGCTCCTCACCGTAGGCCACCGGGCGGATCTCTCCTGCCAGCCCCACTTCGCCAAAGACCAGAGTCGTGCGCGGCACAGGAACGTTACGGATACTCGATACAATAGCCATTAGCGCTGCAAGATCGGCAGAGGTCTCGGCAATCTTTACGCCACCGACCACGTTAATAAATACGTCCTGATCATAGGCGGCAATGCCGCCATGCCGGCTCAAGGTTGCCAGCATCATCGACAAACGATTCTGGTCCATGCCCACAGCAAGGCGTCGCGCGCTACCAGAACCTGAATGATCAGCTAACGCCTGAACCTCGATAAGCAATGGGCGACTCCCCTCAAATGCCGCAGTAACAACACTGCCGGGAATAGCATCCGGATGTTGTGAAAGAAAAATTGCTGAGGGATTTTTTACCTCGCGCATGCCGTTCTCTGCCATCGCGAATACGCCAAGCTCATTGGCCGCACCAAATCTGTTTTTCACTGCGCGTAAAATACGGAAGCGACTGCCCGATTCACTTTCAAAATAAAGCACCACATCAACCATATGCTCAAGCACACGCGGTCCAGCAATATGCCCGTCTTTAGTAACATGCCCGACCAGAATAATTGTCATCCCGCTGGTCTTGGCCAGCCTTACCAACTGCCCCGCACACTCACGCAACTGCGCCACCGAGCCAGGTGCCGAGGGTAACGCCTCGCTAAAAATAGTCTGAATAGAGTCGACAATGACGCATTTAGCAGAGCCAGCGGATGCTGCTGCGGCTAAACGTTCGACGCAGGTTTCTGCAAGCACAACCAGGCCCGCAGGGTTCACCTCAAGCCGCTTGGCTCGCAACGCTATCTGCTGCAATGATTCTTCGCCGGTGACGTACATGACCTCATCAGTCAATGACTGTGCCCCGGCCGCCTGCAATAACAAGGTGGATTTACCAATACCCGGATCGCCGCCAATCAGCACCACAGACCCGCGCACCAATCCGCCACCTAAAACCCGATCAAGCTCCGACATGCCGGTAGCAACCCTCTCCGCATGAGTTCCCTCAAGATCAGCCAGTCGGCTGCCCTGTACTTCACCCGCGTACCCCGCGCGCTTTACCGCCGCTTGAGTCACTTCGCGAAATGAGTTCCACGCGTTACATCCGGGGCATTGTCCCTGCCATTTGACGCTGAGAACGCCGCATTCCCCGCACTGATAGGAAGGCTGGTTTTTTGCCATCGAAAAGACCTATTGATTAAAATGTGAACTCTATCGCAAGCAGAGCGACAAATCTTGCTGAAAACCCTGTGAAATATAGGCGTTTACCACTTATGTCTCACTTCCCGCGCACCATTTTATGTATATTGCGTGTATGTCGAAACACTCCTCGAACAGTAATTACTCAGCAGGCCGCAGCTGGGCATCAAGCTTGCTGCCGCTTCTGGTCGCACTGAGCCTCGCGGTATTAGGTCGAATTTCTATTTTAGAGAACGGCTACTACGACCACCTACAGAAACGCCAGCAGAACAGACCAACCGATAAAATCATGCTGCTAACAGTAAACCCGCGGGTCGAAAATCAATCAAATATCTGGGCTGCGGATAAGTTTCTGCCATTGGCTCGACTGCTAAAAGACGCAGGTGCGCATATCATTGTGCCAATTCAGCCCTTACGCTTTCCCGAAGCGCCCAACCAGAAACAAATTATAGCTATGGAAGCACTTCAGGCACACGCGAATCAAACTGATGACATCGACGTCAACCCGTTAACCCAAGACCTGCCGCTTCTAAAAGCCAGTTACTACGAACGCGAAAAGACTCTTGCCGCCTACCAGAACATTAACAACATTATTCTCGCAGCTCAGCTAACTGACAGCTATTCCAGTAGTAACGCTGAGACTCCGGCATGCGATAAGTTCAATACCAGCGTTAGCGGTATCGATGTGGCACAACTGCGTCGCTCACGAAATATCGTTATGCCAATTCAAGATATATGCAAATCGGTTAATGGTGTTGGCTTCGCCAGCTTCTATCCGGATAATGATGACGTCGTCCGGTCATCAAACTTATTAATTAATGCGAATGGCGCTCTGCATTCATCATTAGCTCTGGCTACACTGGCATCAGTCGAACGAGCAGCTGTTCGGGCTGAATCCGATACACGCATTCTGCTGAATCGCCAGATTATCAATACTGATAACGGTTTTAGTGTTTTCAACCAGTTTTATCCGGATTACAGCATCTTCACCATCGGCTACAACGACGTCATTGCCAACCCAGAAATATTAGACAATGTGCGGGATAAAATTGTACTTATCGGTGAGGCGAAACACACGGGCATGCCAGGCTATGCCACTCCGATCGCCGATAAAATGACGCCTCTTCAAATGACCGCAATGAGCCTGTCGAATTTGTTACAGGGCAACTATATTACCCGTCCCGACTGGCTTCCGATTGCAGAAACTCTGCTGCTCGTGGCTCTTATTGCCGGCTGCCTTACCATTTTACCGCGCATGGGCTGGGTCGCCGGACTGACTGTGGGCTTGTCGATTGGGGTCATTCTCATGATGCTAGAGGCCTGGCTGATAACGCAACACCTTATCTGGATGCAACTTGCAAGCATCTCGCTCTACGTCACCGTCGCTGTATTTTTAATGGCCAGTATTGGTGGCGTGAACCGTGGCAGGCGACACCGCCGTGACATTGGCATTAATACACTGATGGCGGAAACTGCCAGCAACACATTAGACGTTCAACTCTCGATGCTGCGACAGGAAGAACCCAGTGCTGTCAACAAACGAAAAATCTATGATATCGCTTTGGAGTGCGAGCAAACTCGTCAATTCGCTAAAGCCGAAAACGCCTTGAGGCACCTCGCTAAAGTTGATCCCAATTACATGGATGTAGGTGAAAAACTACATCGCATTTCGGGGGCCAGCAATAGGCAAAATGAACAGACTGAGACCGGCGCAAAGAAATCGGCCAAGAGTTCCGGGGACGGCAACACACTAGGGCGTTATCAGATCACCAAGACGCTAGGCCGTGGTGCAATGTCGACAGTGTATCTGGGTATCGACTCTAAAATTCAGCGCAAAGTCGCCATCAAAACTATTGCGCTAGCCGATGAGTTTGACGAAAGCGCGCTAAAAAAAGCCCGCCAACAATTTCTCCGGGAAGCAGAATCAGCAGGACGACTTAACCATCCGGACATTGTTGCGATCTATGATATCGGCGAAGATGATAATGTTGCCTATCTAGCAATGGAGTATTTCTCGGGCAGACCGCTTATCGAATATGCCCGCAAAAAGAAACTTTTGCCTCCGGTTAGGGTGATGCAGTTAATGGCGCGTGCTGCCGAGGCACTGGATTATGCGCACAGCCAAGGTGTTGTGCACAGAGACATTAAGCCCGCAAATATTCTCTATGACACAGCAACAGGCCGCCTGAAGTTGACCGATTTCGGCATCGCCAGATTGACCGACACCAATCGCACTAAAACCGGAATCATTCTCGGCACCCCGTCGTATATGTCACCAGAGCAACTCTCCGCCAGTGGCGTAGATGGTTTATCGGATATTTATTCACTGGGCGTTACCCTGTATCACCTGCTAACTGGTGCCCCACCGTTTCAAGCAGATTCCATTCCACAGTTAATGGATAAAATCATTCACGATGCGCCACCGAGCATAACTAAGGTAAGACCCGACCTACCAGAATGCATTGATATAATACTGGCAAAGGCTATGGCGAAGAACTCAAAAGACCGTTTTTCAAATGGCAAAGCAATGGCATTGGCATTGCTCGCTTGCAGTAAACAGATTTGAATATTGATCATCAGTTAAGAGCATTGTATGAATCTGAAGAATAAATTTACCTTCGCCTCTAAAACCGACACTGGACGGGTGCGCGATCACAATGAGGATGCTATCGCTGCGAATGAAAGCATGGCGATGTTTGTACTGGCTGATGGCATGGGCGGCTACAATGCAGGCGAGGTAGCCAGTGGCCTCGCGGTGAAAACTGTTTGTGAACTGGCTGCAGAAGCCTGCGCCCGCGAAAAACGCTACGAGCGCCATAGCGATACTGGCTTAATGCGGCAAACCACAGTTTTGCGTGATGCTATTTCACGCGCTAACAAAATCATTCATCAGACCGCGCAAAGCCATGATGGCTGCGAAGGCATGGGTACCACCATAGTGGCCGGTATTTTCTGTGATAACCGGCTATCCATTGCCCATGTAGGTGACTCTCGACTGTATAGGCTGCGTAGCAACAAACTGGAACGCATAACCCGCGATCACTCACTGTTACAGGAGCTGGTGGACCGCGGCTTTTATTCTCATGAGGAAGCCGAACAATCAACCAACAAAAACTATATCACCCGCGCACTTGGGGCAGAGATAACGGTTGACGTAGAAATACAGGAAATTCAGGTAGAAATGGGCGATATCTATCTGGTCTGCTCCGATGGCCTCTCGGATATGGTAGATGATGAAGAGATTCATCGAACCCTAAGCAATTTTAATGCTAATCTTGATGATATTGCAGAACATCTTGTAAAAATCAGCAATCAACACGGTGGCAAAGATAATATTTCAGTAATGCTAGTAAAGGTATTAGCACCATTTCCGGCGAACACCGGCCTACTTAGTCTCATCAAAAAGCTAATAAATTGTTGATATGGCACGCATAATACTCAGTCTCGGTGGCCAGGTGATGGCCGAATACAACATGACCAAGGAGCGCTATACCATCGGGCGCTTGCCGGATAACGATGTCAGAATCGATAACCCTGCCCTCAGTGGTCATCATGCACTCATCATTAACATCCTAAACGACTCATTCCTTGAGGATTTAAATAGCACCAATGGCACTTATGTCAACAGCAAGCTGGTTAAGAAACACGCACTTCAAAATGATGATGTTATTACCATGGGTCATCATCAACTGAAATTTGTCGCCTCTTCGGCAGAAGAGGACTACGCTGAATTTGCCCGCACTATTGTTATCGAAAACCCACCGGAAACCTTGCGAGAAAAGACTCCGAATACCAGTGGAATGGACTCAGATGCCTACCGGCAGTCTGGCTTCGATGGGTCATCCAAAATTAACCAGCCAGACACTGGGGCGACTCATGCGAGCGATGCACATTCTCTCCCCACTAAAGCAAGCGGTGTCGCGTCGGCTAAGGCAAAAATTCAGATATTAAGCGGCTCAATGGCAGGTCGTGATCTTACCCTGAACAAAACCCTGACTACCCTCGGTCGTCCAGGCGAGCAGGTAATTGCTATTACCAAACGTGGCAAAGCTCATTATATCGTTCAGGTCGACCGCAAATCTGGTGGCGGATCAGCCAAGGTTAACGGTGAGCAACTCGCCGGTCCGGCACGGCAACTTGCTGACAATGATATTATTGAGTTAATGGATATTAAAATGGGGTTTTTTGCCGGCTAAACGCCAACTCTATAAACATATGTCTTGTTAGACCAACTCACGCAGCGGTCTACCGCTCAACTGAGTGAGCAACTCATAAGCAATAGTATCGGCTGCTGCAGCAATTTCGTGGACAGGCAAATTCTCGCCCCACAACTCGACGATATCGCCGATGCCAGCATCGGGAGCATCACTTAAATCAATCGCCACCATATCCATGGACACCGCCCCCACCAAAGGCGCTCGCTGGCCACGCACAAATACCGCGGTAGACGCTGCAATGCCGCGTGGGTAACCATCTCCGTAACCGACTGCAGCAATGCCAATGATCGAATCCTTGCGGGCCAACCAACCGGCACCATAACCGACAGTCTCACCAGCCTTTAATCTCTTCACCGCAATCAAGCGGGTGCGAAATGTCATAGCCGGAATTAAACCAAATTCAGCAGGCGACCTACCCTCCATCGGCGATACGCCGTACAACGAGATCCCGGGGCGGACCCAGTTACTGCCGGTGTATTTCATCTTTTTGGATGAGTGCAAGGTTTGCGGCCACTGAAGCATACCTGCAGAGTTCGCTACACTGACGCCGCCTTTGTACTTAGCGAACCCTGTCGAATTGGCCGCTTCTAAAGCCTTATTGAAGCAATCGAGTTGGCGCAGAGTCATCTCATTGGTCGCTTGATCAGCGCAAGCAAGATGAGTCATTACGCATTCTATCGCAGCTACCACAGGCGACTCATTAAGCACGCTTAGCACACCGGATAAAGCGGATGGCGAGACCCCAAGACGGCCCATACCGCTGTCAACTTTCACCCAAACGGTCATCTTACACCCGCCAACGTACTCTGCTAGCAGCACCAATTGGCTCTCATGGTGAATAACCAAATCCAGCCTGTGTTCCAATGCCTGAACGAGCTCTACCTGATCGATGCAACCACCGAGCACCACCACCCGCTGACTAATACCTGCAGACCGAAGTTTAATACCCTCGCCCACCCGGGCCACCGCAAAAGCATCCGCCTCGGGAAGCAACTGAGCAACCTGCACCATGCCATGACCATAGGCATTTGCCTTGAGAACCGGCATAACCCGGCACCCCTTTGCACGTTGTTTTAGAAGCAGAAAGTTATGCCGAATGGCAGTGGAATTGATTAAGGCAACAGCCGTTTGGCTCATACCCTAAATCCACCAACGTCCTGCTCGGGAATGTAATTCTCGAAACGAGAGAACTGCCCGAGGAAAGTGAGCGTGAACTTGCCCAGCTCACCATTACGATGCTTAGCTATAATGATGTCTGCCTCATTCTGGCGCTCGGTCTCTTTGTTGTAGACCGCGTCACGATAGATAAACAGTATGAGATCGGCATCCTGCTCGATAGCACCGGACTCACGAAGATCAGACATCATAGGTACTTTGTCGGGCCGCTGCTCAACACTTCGATTCAGCTGCGAAAGCGCTATCACCGGGACATTCAATTCACGAGCCAGAGATTTAAGTGAACGTGAGATATTAGAGATCTCAGTGGTACGGTTCTCATTAGACCCAGGCACCTGCATCAACTGCAAATAGTCAACCACAATCAAACCTAAATCTGGGTGCTGTCGCTTTAAGCGACGCGCACGCGCCCGCACTTCACTGGGGCTAAGCGCTGGCGTATCATCGATATGAACTGGCGCACTGCTCATCTGCCGAATGGCCGTGCTGATGCGCGACCAATCTTGTTCGCCAAACTTGCCGTTACGCAAACTGCCCTGAGGCACACGACCCAAAGATGAAATAAAGCGCAATGCCAGCTGATCGGTGGACATCTCCATACTGAAAACCGCGACGGGCACCGGCTTCTCGGGTTTAAAGGCCGCATATTCCGCAATGTTGAGTGCAAGCGTCGTTTTGCCCATAGAGGGACGAGCAGCCAGTATCAGAAGATCGCCGGGCTGAAGGCCCTGAGTTATCGCGTCGAAACGATCGTAGCCAGAAGGCAGGCCCGTAATCTCATCGCCTTTGCTATGCCGCTCATCAAGCATGTCGGCAAGATCCGAGCAACGCTCGGACAATGGCACAAACCCTACTTTTCCTCGGCTGCCACTCTCGGCAATCTCGAACACTTTACGCTCGGCAAAATCGACAAGATCTTTAGGGCTTTGGCCCTCGGGATTATACGCCGACTGGGCAATCTCATTCCCCACATGAATAAGCTGTCGCAGTAAGCCACGATCACGAATAATGTCAGCATAAGCCAATACATTAGCAGCGCTTGCAGTTTCCGCGACGAGCCGGCTTAAGTAAGCAAATCCCCCGGCATCTTCCAGCTCATTCCGGTTTTTGAGGTGTTCAGCAATAGTGAGCGGATCAACAGGTTGACGGAGGTCAGCCTGTGCTTTGATCGCTTTAAAAATAATCTGATGATCAGTCCGGAAAAAATCATCCGCGCCTACACGTCCGTCAATACTCTCCCACATCATGTTGTCGAGCATGATGCCGCCAAGCAGCCACTGCTCGGCTTCAATAGAACTCGGGGGCCGGTTAAGCTCATCGGTCATCGGACCCGGACCTTCAGAATACGTCTGACCACTTCTGACCACCTCATCCATTAAACAACGGCTCCACCAGCTATTTAGTCGTTAACGCCCTCGTCAACGACACTGAGTTTTAGCACAACATTTACATCGATATGCAGATGAAGGTCGACCTCATGTTCACCAGCGATGCGCAGAGGACCTTCCGGCAGCCGAACTTCGCTGCGTTCCAGCTCCCCACCAGCAGCAACAACAGCATCAGCAATATCTATATTGCCCAACGAACCGAAAAGCTTCCCTTCTTCACCAACCTTAGTCTGAATGGTAATAACACCCAGAGCAGAGATTTTTTCCGCGCGCGCTTGCGCGACTTTCAACTCGCCTGCCTCAGCAGCTTCAAGTTCAGCACGACGGTCTTCCAACAACTTCATGTTTTCTGGAGTTGCTGGTTGAGCCTTACCTTTAGGCACTAGGTAGTTACGAGCAAAACCAGACTTAACCTCAACCACATCACCAATTTTTCCGAGGTTCTCAACCTTTTCTAGCAGTATGAGTTCCATCTTTCTTATCTCCTGCAGCCCATCCGGCTGTTATGTATCATTTAACCACACCCGACGAAGGCTGTTTATGCTGTCTTCGGACGAAGTGCGTACCAATTATCTATAAACCCAGTTGCGGCGAAGCCAAAGCCCATAAATAGCGCGGGCACCGGCATTACCGGCATAAATACCAGCGGCAGAACGACTGCGGCCCACCAAGCTCCCGGCCATTGCTTTTGTTCAGCCCAACAATACAGCACCGCTATACCCTGAAGCATAAAACCGATGCTCACTATCAGCAGCAGACCACCGGCAAGAGCAAAACCAAGCAGTGAAAAAATACCCATAACTGCAGCAAAACCACCAATCACATAGCCCAGCTGCAAACCGCGAAATCGGTGCCCGAAACTTTGGTTGCGTGCTGCAGATGCCCAAGAGCAACCCAACAACACTGCCATCAAACTACTGACCAGAAGGCCTCCCGCAAATGCGGGCGTGAGTATCTGTGATACCAAAGCCACCATCTGCTCTGTCGTAATGCCCTGTTCAGTGAACCCAGCAGTGAGTTCAGTGACCAAATCAGGCGGCAGTTCGGCCAACGTGCTAATCAACAACTCCTGCCAAAATGCCGCGACATCACCAACAACCGCGACAAACAACAATACCGCGACAACCACCAGGACCAAGGCCAACTGAACCACCAGTGTCAGTGACCGATAGCGGTAACTGACCGTTCCCAATAATAATGCAATCGACCAACTCAGGGCGGCGCTCACCAAAAATGGAATGGGTGAGGCATCGCCTGCAGGCAGCAACATGACCACAGCCACCACTGCAAAGGCAAAAACCATATCTTTAGCGGCTTCCGCAGGCCCTTTCAGATCTGCGGTCAGCACAATAATCGCGGCACTGATAACGCTTGTGATTGGCAGCAGGAACAATCCTGCTACGAATGCCACCCGGCGCAGCCTATAGCGGACGAGCCATGCAACAAATCCTGCCAAAACAAATGTACTCTATTAATGCCTATCGGTGTACGGCAGCAGCGCCAAAAAACGAGCGCGCTTAACTGCTGTAGACAACTGACGCTGATAGTTTGCTTTAGTGCCAGTAATCCTACTAGGAACAATCTTGCCGGTTTCGGTCACATAGTTACGCAGGGTCTCAAGATCTTTGTAATCAATCTCTTTAACATCTTCTGCGGTGAAACGGCAATACTTACGACGACGGAAATATCTGCTCATGATTTTATCCTTCTACCTTTTCTTCAGCGGTATCTTCATCTGCTGAGTCGTCTGATTTTTCAGCTGCTTCAGCTGTTTCGGCTGTTTCGGCTTTATCTGGATCGTCTGTTTTATCTGAGGGCTTAGCATCCGCCACGTCATCAGATGAAGGCTTCGAATATTTGTCTTCGGATTCAGTTGCGCTCTTCGCCAGCGGTGAAGGTTCGGTAACAGCCTCGTCACGTTGCAATACAAGATTACGCAGAACTGCGTCATTGAATTTAAACAAACTCAATAATTCGTCTAAAGCAGGCTTGCCACACTCAATATTTAGGAGGACGTAATGTGCTTTGTGAACCTTGTTGATAGTGTGAGCCAACTGACGTCGCCCCCAGTCTTCAAGGCGATGAATCTGACCACCATCTGCGGTGATTACAGCCTTATAACGCTCGAGCATGGCAGGAACCTGCTCGCTCTGATCAGGATGGACCAGAAATACTACTTCGTAATGCCTCATTGTAGCTCCCTACGGTTTTGTCACCCAACCATTTGGTGTGACAGAGAGTGCCCCTGAGATACCGGATCTCTGCGGGGATGGGCATCCTACAGCAGCACGGGACATGATACAAGACAAGGACTTAGAGAACCTCAGGCGGATGGAACTCAGACTTAGCCAATACCCCGCTGGCGGAGTATTTCATACAGACAAATGCCCGTTGCCACGGACAGGTTCAGGCTCTCGACCGTACCGCGCATCGGCAGATTCACTGTAAAATCACAGTGTTCCTGAGTTAATCGCCGCATTCCTGAGCCTTCGGCACCCATCACCAGCGCCAGTGGACCTGTAAGATCTTGAGAATAAACGCTACCCACGCCCTCATCATCGGTGCCAATCAGTCGAATATGCATATCCTGCAGGGAACGCATAAACCGCGCCAGATTGCCCACTCTGGCAACCCGCTGAGTCTCGGCAGCGCCCGATGCGACTTTACTCACCACTGGAGTTATATCTACCGACCGGCTTCGCGGCACAACCACCAGATCAACACCGGCGGATTCGGCAGTGCGCAGACAAGCACCGAAATTATGCGGGTCCTGAATGCTGTCAAGAATAAGAATTAAGGGGTCTTTTAGTTCGGCCAAAAGCTCGAGCGCTTCGTCGTCATCGAGCATTTTTGAGGGTCTTAGCTCTGCCGCTACGCCCTGATGGTTTTCAGTGCCGGTGAGGTGCAGCAGTGTTTCTGCATCGCAGTAATTCACCGGAACACCCAAACTTGATGGATCAATACTTAAACGATTCTGGCGTTGCTTGCCCAAATCTTCGAGCAGGTATAACTCGATAAGCCGCTCGGGCTGCGTGGTCATGACCTGGTTCATGACATTAATACCGCACACATAGTACTTTTCTCTGCGGACGGCAGAGCGCGAAAAATCGCGCCCCCTATTCCCTCCGGATTGCGATTTCTGCCGGTTACGTTGCGGTACCTCATTGCCCCGGCGCTTGCCCGGCCCTCGCTTACTCATCAGCTTTCACTCTTCAACGTGGCGCACTGCGCTAGCGGCGTTTGCGCGGCTGACGGCGTTTTTCTTTTGCCGCATCCCACACCGATTTATTCGCTGCAGACTTTGCTTTTGGCTGAGCGCCTGTGTCGACCGGTTCGTCATCTTGCACCAACGCCAGATCAATTTTGGCATCATCAACATCAACTCTGGTAACTCTCACCTGCACTTCATCTCCTAGGCCAAAAGTTTTTCCGGTGCGTTCGCCGCGCAACTGCAACCCACCATGCTCGAGTTGATAATAGTCGTTATTAAGGCCTGTGACATGCACTAGGCCTTCGACAAACAAATCAGCCAGCGTGACAAAAATACCAAAGTGGGTAACCCCGGTAACTACGCCGGAAAATACATCACCAACATGCTCTTCTATATACAGACACTTGTAGCGAGCCTCAACATGACGGGTCGCATCATCGGCTCGTTTCTCGCATACAGAGGTGCTGCGTCCGAGGGACGCCATTTGATCGGGCGAATACTTAAAGTTGCCCGGCTTTCCGCCTTCAACAATATGCTGAATACCTCGATGCACAAGCAGATCGGGGTAACGCCGGATGGGGGAGGTAAAATGCGCGTAGGTATTCAGCGCTAAGCCGAAATGACCCAGCTTCTCCGGCTGATACACCGCACGCGACATGGTCCGCAGCACCGCTGTTGCCATAACTGCAAAGTCTGGTCGCTCGGATAGCTCGCGCAATATACGGTTTAGCTCCGCAGGCTTTGCCTGCACTTCAGTGGCCACCTTAATATCCAGCTGCTGCAACATGACCCGCAATTCTTCAAAGCGATCAGGGTCCGGACCTTCATGAGCACGATACAAAGTAGGTGTTTTATTTTTATGCAGGAAGGAGCCAGCCTCTACATTGGCGGCAATCATACATTCTTCAATGAGCTTATGCGCATTGTTACGATGCACCTGAGCGATGCGATCAATATGACCGTCCTCGCCCATCTGAATTCGCACCTCGGGAATCTCTAACTCCAGAGAACCACGCTTTTTACGAGCAGCTGCAAATGCCGCATACAAATCGTAAAGAATTTCCAACTGGGGCAGAACATCAGCTAACTGCTTGCGGGTCGCTGCATCCTGCTCGGTAACAGCCGCATCCACTTGATTATACGTTAGCCGTGCATGGGAGCGCATAACGGCTTTGTAGAACTTAGATTTATTAACCTTACCTTCTGCTGTGACCTGCATGTCGCAAACCATGCAAAGACGGTCGACATCTGGGTTAAGCGAACACAGGCCGTTAGAGAGTGATTCCGGTAGCATCGGTACGACACGATCAGGAAAGTACACCGAGGTGCTTCGTTTTACTGCCTCAGTGTCTATGGCATCGCCCACCTGCACGTAATGTGATACGTCAGCTATTGCCACAACCAAACGCCAGCCCTGTGGAGTTTTCTCAGCAAACACCGCGTCATCAAAATCGCGGGCATCAGCACCATCAATAGTGACCAGAGGCGTTGCACGCAGATCGACGCGGCCTACCTTGTCGGCCTCACGAACTTCATCGCCCCAGCCTTCAGACTGCACCACCACGCTATCGGGGAACCCGTTAGGAATCTCGAAAGCCTCAATAGCCAGCGTAGTAGCCATACCCGGCTCAGATGGTTCGCCGAGCAGTTCAACAATTTTACCGTAGGGTTCGCGATGCTTGTTAGGGTATTCCACAATTTCAAGCTTCACCATCTGCCCGGCAGTAGCACCGTAGCGGTGATGTTTAGCCACCAAAAAATTATGCGCTGAACGACCGCCCTGCTCCACCACAAAGCTCACGCCGCGCTCCAAATTAAAGCGCCCAATAACAATAGTTTTGCCGCGCTCAAGAATCTCCACAAGAGCTGCCTTACGTTTGCCCTGCCGGCTAACACCGTTTTCGCGCACCACCACACGATCGCCATTGAGTAGCTGTCGCATCTCATGAAAC
Organism: Gammaproteobacteria bacterium; assembly: GCA_029245525.1. Classification (GTDB taxonomy): domain Bacteria; phylum Pseudomonadota; class Gammaproteobacteria; order Steroidobacterales; genus JABIQA01. The sequence goes on from JAQWPD010000071.1 coordinate 16,471, forward strand.
GGAATAAATAGATCATCGCTGCCATCTTCGGGGATTAAAAACCCAAAGCCATCGGGGTGCCCCTGCACCTTGCCAGCAATACCACCGATCTTGCTGATCAGACAGTATTCGGAGCGTCGGTTTTTCATGATCCGGCCGCTGGTTACCATCTCGCCGAGTCGTGTTTGCAGCGCCGCGATCGCTTTTGGTCCCTTCAAGTTTGCATGACGGGCAATAGCTTCTATTGAAACCGGCACGCCGGTCGCCTCGAGCATACGAACCAACTCATTTCCGGAGGGCAGTGGATTTTTATGTTTGGGCTTTTTAGCAACGATTGGCTTGCCGACCGTTTCGTCGCCCATCTTGGCTTTTCGCTTGCCCTTATTTGCCTGGTCTCTAAGTCGCTTCTTTTTAGCGGGGGCAGCATTCGCCACAGCCTTAGAGCCGGACCTCTTCGGTGACCCTTTCGTAGGCTTATTAGCAGATGCTTTAGATGCTGATTTGACAGCCTTCTTGCTAGAGGCCTTCTTGCTAGAGGCCTTTTTGCCAGCAACCGCAGTGGTTTTCGCCCTATTACCTGACGGAGGTTTGCGCGAATCAGCCACGGTACTTATATATATTGTTATTCATAGGCGGCTAGCATACCCCATAGACGGCAAGACACACGCAGGATTATTGACCGCAATCACGCCTATCTGTATATTTCCGCCTCTGTTCGAACACCTTGCCCAGGTGGCGGAATTGGTAGACGCGCTAGCTTCAGGTGCTAGTGGCCTTATGGTCGTGGAGGTTCAAGTCCTCTTCTGGGCACCATAAGTCATCTAAAACCAAACCCTTTTTCAATACGTATTCTTAAGCTCCACCGGAGCTCCACCGGTCAATTCAACCCAAAGTGATTTATTCCACTTTGCGGGACCTAATGGGCGTGCAGAACGTGTGCCCGAAGCTACAACTCTTTAATGGGTGGGATATCTACACCCAGAACGTTGACGGTTAGACGCTAAAGGGCGTGATACCGCAAGGCTTAGATAAGGACATTGTCTAACCGCCTCCGATGAGGCTACAGCAGTCCAGCATCAATGTCAGGATTAGGCTAGGGAAGCAATGCCAGAGACTTGGCAGCGACAATCTTAAATTGAGCTTTCCAGGAATACGCTTTCTTAAGCAGTCTGATGATGTCGACACCTGAGTTTTGCTCATTCAGAGTCTTATAAAAGCCCTGCCACCAACAAGGTGACAGGGCCTTATTTATCCTCAGGTTCTTGCTATCAACCAGCCTCAAGAACCTCCAGCACCTGATTGTTCGCAGAGATAGGACCCGCAATATTCTGCTCAGCCCCGGAAGGCCAACTGACAGTAATTGAATCTATTGATTCTGCGTCGCCAAGCCCGAAATAAAGAGGTAGATCACTTTGACCCAGGTAGCCGCTGCGACCATCCATGACTTGCGTGTAAGTTGAACCGCCTGCATTGACAGTTACCGTAGCTCCCAAGCCGCCTCGGTTTGACTGAGTGCCGGTCAAATCAACACGAATACTGTTTACCTTTTTCACATCAGTCAAATCGCTTTGGAGGACGAGTGGTTCGGTACCAAATTCAGACGTAATGACATCCAAGTCACCATCATTGTCATAATCAAAAATCACTGATGAACGACTGCCTGTACTTCCATTCACAACAACATTACCAGCACTAAATTGTTTGGGGCAATCTCGATGCCCTTGATCTGCTCCGGCACAATCGATCTCAAACCATGGAACAAATTTAGGGCCTGCCTTAGGCTCAACATCCAGAGCAAATTCGGCATCTACAAAACTGCTACCGTCATTTAACAGCACTGAGTTGATACCGTAACGCCAGGGATAATTCATGCTCGCAGCAATAAACACATCCTGAGCACCATCAGCATTAAGGTCACCGGCACTCAGGCCCCAAGGCCAGAAGTTCTCGGCATTAACTTCATCAGAAACCTCAGTGAAGCTGCCATCACCTTCATTGCGGAAAAATGAATTTCCCCAAATCGCGTTGCCGCCGTCCTTATGGAAGCTTTCGTTCCTGACCATATTTGCTTTGCGTTTTTCCTCACTCAAAATCGGCTGAACTTGTTCAGCCATATCAGAGTGCATATCCGTCACAAAGATATCCTGATCACCATCATTGTCAAAATCGAAGACCTGAATACCCATTGCACCCCATGAACTTCGGGGGAAAACCTCCGCTGTCTTATCAACGAAGCCTTCACCTGCCTGATTCTCATAATAGCCATCAAGCCCCTGCATACTTAGAACATACAGATCAACCCAACCATCATTGTTGGCATCGATGGGCGTTGCATCACCTGACCAGCGGTCATTTTCAATACCCATTTCAGCAGTGACATCTGCAAACTTATTGTCGCCGAGATTATGATAAAGAATGCTTCCTTCTGTTCGTTCAGGCTTAGTATGACCTTCAAATGCATCTGCAAAACCCACATAAGCACCGTCCGAGCCGATCTCATCGGATGTGTACATACCGATATTAGTGACATACAGGTCGAGCAAACCATCATTGTCATAATCTAGAAATACCGCGCCCGACGAGTGCCCTACATGATCGACACCAGCTAATGCAGATATATCTTTAAAGTTTCCGGAACCGTCATTTTCAAATAGAACATTGCCGCCTTTTACCGTCGTCACAAAGAGATCAACATCACCGTCGTTATCAACATCAGCAAATGCCGCACCAACACTTATTCGATCAGCAATGCCTACCCCCGAAGCTGCAGTGGCGTCAGTGAAAGTGCCATCCCCGTTATTAAGCCACAAGCCATTTTCACCAACCTGATTCGGGAAATAAATATCGATATAACCATCACCATCAACATCGGCCACCGCAACACCCGAACCATGATCATAGTGAACACCCTTATAAGAAACACTGGCGTCATTTACAACGTTGTACTTAAAATCGATTCCGCTTTCTTCATGATTGTCCGTCAAGCTAAAGTCATGAAAAACCTCTGCATCTGAAATAGCCTTCTCTTGCTGTTCTGCACGCATGTCGAGCCAGGCAGTATCCGCTGCCCAATTTGGAGAAATAAGGCTAAATTCTACCGGGCCTTCAGCATAGACCGTAGGCTCTGCATCAGCCCAGTCACCTTCAGCCGCAGGGCGATTGTCACAAGCAGTAATCGCAACCGAAGCAACTGCAAGCATGAAAAGGCTCAATGGGGATATCGTTTTAATAGAAATCATATGAATTCACTCTAGTTTGGTTAAAGGCTAAATCCACCTAAAATTAGTTTAGTTCTAAATCAGCAATCTAAATAGCGAGTCACTGTCAATAGCCCCTGCTAGAGCTTATCTGTAATCCTATCATTGTAGCTTCTAGACTATAACGATAAAACCAGCACAAAGTGCCTAATAAATCGTCGACAGGTTTTCGCAGTATGCGGATGATCGTACAGTGACCTATAAAGACAAGAAACCATACTAGGGCCTAGTCTATGGCAGCAGAAAAGGGCTGTATCGACGCAAGTCACGTTATTGGAAAGACATAGGCTCTATTGACGAAGAATCCGATAACGGCTGCCTGGCACGAACTTACCCTCGAGGATTGAACTGCCTCCCGTCGGCCAGCGAACCTCAATACTATCTATAGACTTACTGTCACCAATACCAAAATGCACGACAGGGTCATTGAATGAAATAAAACCACCGCTCGAGCGGAGTTCACGCAAATATTGTTTTCCATCATCAACACTAACCACAAGCTCACTGCCAATACCAAACTGGTTGCCGAGCTCATCACGTAATTCAAAGCTCACCGCATTGGAATCACTTTCATTATTCACAAAAACCCAGACCGGGCCTACAGCTTCAACCGCGACAATATCAAGATCGCCATCATTATCAATATCGACATAACTGTACGCCGACACTTCAGCATTCATGGTCAGACCAAACTCCTCAGTTTCGTCAACAAAATCTTTACCCTCATAATTTCTAAGGAAATGGTTTGACTCACGTGCCTCGCTAGTATTCTCAAAAAACATACCATTCGCCACATACAAATCTTGCCATCCATCATGATTCAAATCAGCGAACTGTGCGTTCCATGACCAACCTGCCTCACGAACATTAAACTTCAAAGCCTCGTCGATGAACTTTCCTTCATCGTTCTGAACGAGAAGCACATTTGTGCGGCGTGCGCCTTGTTGAACCATTCCGAAGAACGCATCTCCCATGGGCACATCCTTAAAACCGAAGTACTCACTACAGATATCTCCAAGTACCTGAAACCTTCCATCTAAAAGGTCGCAGGTTTCTGAATTGCGATCCCACCAGGAGTTGTTATAGAGCTGCATACCGATACATTGCTCGGTGAGAGCCTGTGTGGATAATTCTGAACAGGTAAATGGATCACCGCGGCGCAAAGTAATATGCATTAAGGCCTGATCTGCCCTCACAGAGAGGCATTCATCGTAGTAAGTGGTCCCCGATGCTTCCTCACAAATCTCCTCGATAGGAACCATACGTGAACGATCTGTGCCGCTCGCGTTGGCAAGATATATTTCCTGACGCAAGTCATTATTGATATCAGCGGAGGAGGCACTCATCGTTAACAATGTCGAACGTTCGATAAACTTGCTCGAACGCTGCACGATTTCCATCTCACCATTACCCAGGCCGATATAGTAGAAATCAGGCACCTCAAAGTCATTACCGACAATCATGTCAGGAATGCCATCTCCGGTAATGTCACTCACCAGAATTGTGAGTGTTTCGCCTGGCTCGCCTGCCAACTCTTCCATCACAAAATCTTCACCATCATTCCATAGAATGTAGTTTGTGCCGCCCTCACGCCCTCTAATGGGGCGAGAAAGGAAGGAGCCCATAATCCAGTTACCAAGAACGATATCGAGATCACCATCCTGATCGAGGTCTGCAAAAGCTGTGGCCGCTGTCATCCATACATCTTCGCGGTTAGGCAGTTTGATTTGATTGGCTTCTACAAAAGCACCTTTCTCGTTATAGATAAGGAAATTGCCACCACGGTAGGTTGAATAGTAGATATCCAGCCAGCCGTCATTATTAATATCAACAAGCGCGGCATTAATAACATACTGATCACGAAGGCCAGCGACTTCGATTGCCTGGCCAACAAATTGACCACCGGTATTAGCATAGAGATGGGCTCCACGTTCAGATGTGACCAGCAAGTCTGCCCAGCCATCGTTATGAACATCGCCTGCAGCAACGCCGCGAAATTCTGAGTAGGGCTCTGTCCACTTTAATATCGAAAACTGGTAAGGCTGATCAATACCAATTTCTGGCCCAGCAACTCTGGAAAACTGCTTAGATCCTGGCCTTGAAGGAGTCAGCGCCATTGCACTAACGGACACACCCGCTGGTGCAATTACCGGAAAATCAGTTCTTAGCAAACGATTATTGCCTATTAATGCCGCGACTGCATCGCTCGATAACCCCGGCGATGCCGTAGGTAAATCAACACTGATCGGTGCCTGATCTGCCCATTGCTCAACAAGAAAAGCCCTTTTCCTCGCGTCATCAAACTTGCCGTATTCATGGCCAATTAAGCCTATTACAACACCCATTGCAGCAATTACGAGATACAAAGTAACAGCAACCTTGCGAGAAATTGCTTGCTGAACGATGAAGTATGAATAGATACTAAAAATACCCAGGGTAAACAACAGAATCATTGCGTACTTAACTGGCATGCCGGCAGCCATAAGAACCGAGGTGACAATCACATCAAATGTAATCGGTACCGGCAAGAACACGCCGACAATAGCGGTAATGCACATTGCCAATAACACCATAATTTTTGGTGATGACGGCATAATATCTGTGAGGGCATCTAACGGAATAAAGGTAACTACAACAACACCAAGCACGCCGGCCAATATCATCAGAGGTATTGTCGACCGCAGAATAAACCACAAGTTTTTTACGTAACTAACAACCAGCCATTTAAGCGCTAGCCACCAACTCTGCTCTTCAGCATCGCTCGGCGCTACCGTATCGAGCAGCATGTATTTTGCGTCGTCATCCGCTGTAAACGCTTTAAGCTCTCTCTCTCCTGAGGTTTCAAGCACCTCACCCTTAAACACATACTTAGACAACAGCGGAATAATCAGGAATAGGAAGACCAGAGTTCCCCCTATTTTCAGCGCCACAATATAAAACGGAAATAGCGATATCAACATTGTCAGAACAATGACGTTCAGGGTTGGCGAACTGATCATTGCAGCGAGAGTTGTTTCTAATCGCATGCCTCCCGCATGCAAACCTCTTGCTATCGGTGCAGCACAATTGACACACACGCCCAGCGGAGTACCAATAATAACGCCTAAGGCTGTGTTCGATAAACTGCCCTCCAAACTCTTCCGCTTGAATAGTGAGAGCAGGCAAAGAATGCCTGCGGCAAACATAAACCCGAACTGCATGCCCCGCTGATTGGTCTTGGCCCAGTTAACAAAGCCATAAACAACCTTTTGCCAAACAGGATCATCATCCTGAACAACAAAAACGGTATCAAAAGCCAATGGCTCAATCGCTGCGGATCCTGCCATCATCGCCTTCTGATCCAGTGCCGGCAAACGCGACCCGGCCCAAAACTGAATGGCTATCCCTACCACCAAAAGACAGGCAAGGACAAAACACTTGTTCTTAAGTAAGGTTTTCATATATATGGATTCATCAATCTCAAACTAAAAGGAATTAAAGACCGACCGGGCACTGTGACATTCGGTCAACTGTAACAGGCGCAAGCGACCTAATCTAAAAGTCATAACATTGCATAGCATACTAAACACAAAATCGCTGCTAGTAAAACGCTCAGAACACAGGCCGCGCGACACTCCCGCATGCACTAACGGACATAATCTACCAACTAACACTCAAGCCGAGGTCATTCTCGAT
>JAQWPD010000024.1 GCA_029245525.1 Gammaproteobacteria bacterium
TCGCTGGACAGGCTGTTATAGAGGAAGTTAGGCAGCGGTATCATGAACACCAGATACACCAGGGGCACCCAGAATAGCTTCAGACCCTTTGTGCCGGTAGCGGTAACCACCAGCGCCCAGATCGCCAACAAAAACCCATACTGACCGATGACATAGACTGCGCTGAGCTCACCAAGAACATAGGCAAAGACACTAAGCAGCAACAATATCGGGCCAAACCAGGAGGTCTCTGCAGGCATCGATTTAAATTGATCTGCACGCAGCAATAACAGGTAGGCGGCGACAACAGGAATTAGATAGCCGTGGTTATACTCTTCTTTTTGCGACCACCAGTTTTCCATGAGGTACAACGCATCACGGAACAAAAACCCCACAAGAGCCAACGCCAAAAGTGTTATACCGATCGCCAGCCATGGCGATGAGCCGGGGTTTTGTTCAGCCACCTGCGAAGCGGGCGATACAGAGTCAGTCATGTTAATCCACCTTTTCTCCGACAAGCCCGAGAAGAATTCTTTCCATTTTTCTTGCCAACTTGCGGCGATCAAATCGAGCCTCAACGAATAACCGACCAGCTTCACCATAAGCTGTGGCGCGATCACGGTCGTCGGCCAATGCGACGATCGCAGCTGCTAACTCGGCAGCGCTTTCGGGTTCAATACAAATTCCTGCTGCTGCATCCTCAACCATCGCCTGCGCCTCACCCTGAACCCCAAGCACAATAGGACGCTTCATTGCCATGCTTTCAACAATCTTAGATGGCAGTACCGTCTTAAATAAATCTTCCTTCTTCAGCAAGACCAAACTAACGTCGGTTACCGCCCAAATGGCAGGCATAGCCTCTTTGGGCTTTTGGTCAAGCATAACGACGTTCTGCAGCTGCATTTCGGCACACAACTTCACAAGTCGTTCTTTCTCGGCACCATCGCCGACCATGAGAAATACAATATCGCTGCGCTCTTGAAGAATCTTAGCAGCTTTAAGGACTGTACCCAGCGCATGAGCCATGCCATGAGTCCCTACATACGCAGCCACATATTTGCCTTCCAAACGACTATCAATCGCTGCGGCATCAGGCGCCACCTCCGGGTTATAAAAGGCGAGATCAACGCCATTCTTAATGACATGAACGCGACTTTCAGGAACATCCCGGGCTGATATATGGGCAACGAAGGAGTCGGTAACAGATACAACAGCATCGGCCTTGCGATACATAAATGACTCGAGTGCTTCGGCATAGCTAACCAGCTTTTTATTCTTGATAGCACCCACAGCAACGACAGATTCAGGCCACAGATCTCGGATTTCCAAAACCCAACGGGCACGCTTTATACGACTAACAAAATAGCCGGCAAAACCTGCGAAGAACTGTGGAGAAGTCGATATAACCATATCCGCTTTTGGTAAAAATGGTGCCGCAAAAATAACCATGAACATATAAGTCAGATAGTTACAAACCCGCTTCAGGAATCCAGCGTTAGGAGCCAACCAAGTCAACAAGCGATAAACCTTAATACCGTCTTTGACCTCCGACTGGTACAAAGCATTTTTGTAGCCAGCATAAACAACTCCCTTGGGATGGTTAGGCACGCAGGTGACCACTGTCACCTCATGACCAGCGTCCACCCACGCACGACAATGCTCAAGAGTTCTGGCCGCCGGAGCATTAACTTCGGGATAAAAATAATGTGTTAAAAATAATATTTTCACGTTACACCCGCACCTATCGATGCAATATTTGATATTAAGTTTATCAGCACACCATCACAACTTAGCAATGGTGTACTGAATAGTAGCGGGCAGTTCCGCCATCGTACGCATAACAAGAACTTTGTTGTCATGCTTAACGCCAAACTCAGGGCACCAGGTACTGTCCTCAATCGCAATGCCTATACCCGACTCGGCTTGGAGATGAGCAACAGGGCCAGTATCCGAATCGATACGCACCAGCGAGTCACTCTCTGCCACAATGACAAACGCCGGATGAAGGTGAACAAAGCTCTCCAAAAGGTGTTCGCCTCTGCCAGTCAGCTGATCCGATATCTGCCAAAGCCCGCTGACATCAATATCGACACGCCGCTCGTGAACAACGCCGCCTCTCAATCGACAATAGCCATTATGCGAACCTACAAAAGACAGCGTACCATCGCCATGATCAATTAATTCTGCCGCAATCGGATAAGCACGGCGACCGACCCGCCAGCGCTCCCAAACCTCAGACTGCTCTTCACCATCAACTCTAACGGTGTTATGACCGGCAGTTTGCCGATTCTCATAACGAATCGGCAAATGCTCGTAGGTAAAGTTACCACTATCCACTACAACCCTCTGACCGTTGATACAAAGGTCAAAGCTAAGCGCATCACAGTGCGCATGACCGGGCTGATAGTCGGGGCCCACCGCACCACAGTCGATTAACATACTATCACCGGCATGGCGATAACCGTAATAGCCGGTGGCACCCTTATTTATAAGCGTGAAGTCATCATTTAAGGACCTGACAGGCTGATCCATAACTCTCGCCGCATACGCCAAAAATGTTGCGGTATCCACGGTAATGCCGAAGGTAGAGTCATTGAACATCTGCAGCTCACCATCGCCTGCGCAAAGGTCCGTGTAATAATTCACTGCATCCGCCGTTTTGGCACGAATCTCGGCAAGCTCAGATTCTGACAAAGGCAGATCACTCTTCCGGGCCAGATTCAATAGGTCGAGATAATCCTCAGTAACAATCAGGTGGTACATGTGACTGCGTTCAAAATGGCCGCCATCGCTCATGAATTGCTCATGAACTTGTTCCAGCATTACCTTACAGCCCAAATGCAGTAGATTTACTGCCCTCTCGCCATCAAAAAATACCCCGGCAAAAACCAAGGCCTTAGCATTTTTAACCAGATGATTAGCAAGTATCTGATACTCCATGTTGTGAGCCTGCCAACATGCCTGAAGCAAAAGGCTATCCAGCCAACGTTGAGGAATCTCACGCTCTGCTGAAAAAGTATCAAAATACTTGACCCAGTTAACGATGCGCAAGGAAACGGCATAGGGATCCCAGGATATCCATTGATTCATCGGGCAACTAACAATCCAGCTATCTATCAGCTTTGCCTTCAGCTCATCGGAAAAGCAGTCCCAATGCAGAAAGTCAAAGTAATGCTGGTTGTACCGCCATAATTTCTTTTGATCATCGCAGACCCAGTCCACAGCATCGGGATTAAAAGGCTTGGTTTCATTAATAAAACAAAACTCATTGTGCAAATTGCCGGGCTGCACGGTTGGCAGCCAGTCCACAGCATTAACCCCACGGCGAACCAAGCCAGCCGACACAGACTTTAGCTTAAATGCTGGCAACAGCCGGCGCACGATCAGGTAATAGAACTGCGACAATTTCAAATGTCGCACTGTCCGGAAGTACAGGCCCGGATGTCTCAACACGCTATATTGAGGCATTGCATTCAACACAAGTCACCAGTGAGACTAATCACTGCTATCTGACGACGGATTCAAATAGTCAACGATATCGATCGTACGCTCGGTAGCCTCAACAATCTCGCTCATTGGAATAGGCGAAGGCAACCCGGACTTAATCGCTGCTACAAAAGCCGCTGCGCATTCAGTATTGCCTTTATTCTGTGCTTTTGTCTTCAATTTGCTAAATCCGGGCCAACCGAAACCTGTTAGCGTGCGATAGTTATCAAGCTGTAAAACACTATTACCACAAAAAACCTCGACTCTATCTTTAGGGAAGGACTGATGCCCATTCGAAAAATAATGGAGCGTAGCAAGTGAGCCGTCCTCAAAGCTTAGAGTAATGCTGACCTTATCTTCGCGAATAACAACCCCAGGGGCAGCCCCCATCTGAGTTGCCTGCACGCCGGTAATCGGTGCGCCAACTAGATGCCGGAGCAGATCCACATAATGACAGGCTTCGCCAATAATACGGCCCCCGCCGACTTTGGGATCATGCAGCCAATGATCATCAGGAAGGTTGCTGGCATTCATCGTAACAATGATGGCTTTAGGGTCGGGCTTTGCGTCCATAAGGCTCTTCATTTTCACCACCAAAGGTGAAAAGCGCCGATTGAAACCAGCCATTAAAACAGGATTCTTCCCCGCTTCCCAGGCAGCCTGATAAGCCGTAACCACCTCACTCAGCTCTGTGCGGGTTAACGCCAGAGGCTTTTCCACGAATACATGCTTACCCTGGACCAGGGCCTCGCTCGTGTAACTTGCATGAGAATCGTGGCGCGAAGCAATAACCACTGTATCCACAGCCGCATCATTAATAAGCGATTCAGCATCAGTCGTTGCAGAACGGAAACCGAATTTCTTGCCGGAATGAACACTGCTGACGCCGCCTGAGCTGCATAGACTAACCAAACCGGCGCCAGCGTTTTTAAACGCAGGAATAAGAATTTGCGAGGCGTAGTTACCGCTCCCGATCATGCCAATATTGGCACCAGCTGCCGATGTGGGCACATCAGAAAGAGCCACCGTACGCTGCTCGCGCGCAATCTCTGCGGTTGGGTTATCGCGCTGAGGGAACCTCAACACCATGCCCATCGGAGAATCATTAGCGAGAATATCGTAGGCAGTCGCAGCATCTTCTATGGGGTAACGATGTGAAACCATACGGTCAACCTGCAAGCTACCCTTAGACAAAAGATTTAAAACAGCTTCGAAGTTGCGCTGCTCTGTCCAACGAACCAGCCCGAAGGGGTAATCATTGCCTTCATCTTCATAGGAGGCATCATAGCGACCCGGACCATATGAACATGAAACCTGAAAACTCAGCTCCTTTTCATAAAAATCTTCCCGCGAAAGGCTCAAGCCAGTAACTCCTACTAGAACTATACGGCCGCGTTGACGACACGCCTGAGCGGCCTGATGCACTGGCTCATTACTCTTAGTAGCAGCGGTTAGCAAGACGCCATCTACGCCGAGACCTCCGGAGAAATTGCGGGCAACCTCCAACATATCCTCACCCTTGGAAAGGTCTACGGCAACTGCTCCCATTTCACGTGCCAAAGCCACTCGCTTCGAATCAAAATCAACACCTAAAACATTGCAACCGTTAGCGCGAAGAATTTGTACCGCAATCAAGCCAATCAAACCGAGACCAGTGACAATAATGTTTTCGCCAATAGACGGCTGCAGCAGTCGAATGCCCTGCAATGCTATGGCGCTGACCACGGTAAAACTGGCAGCCTCATCTTCAACATTATCAGGAATTTTTGCGCAGAGATTGCGCGGAACACAAACTATCTCAGCATGATTACCGTTTGATAACACACGATCGCCGATTGACAGGTCAGTAACGCCAGCACCAAGTCCGATGACCACACCAACATTGCTATAACCGAGTGGCAAAGGCTGATCAAGCTTGCTCTTAACCGCACGAACGGTAGGACCGAGACCGTCGGTCTTTACCTTATCCAACACCATCCTCACCTTATCAGGCTGCTGACGGGCCTTATCGATAAGGTTCGATCGACCAAACTCAACCAACATCCGCTCAGTGCCTGCTGAAATTAGCGTTAACGATGTTCGAATAAGTACATGGCCCGGTTTCAGACTGGGCGGAGGAACATCAACGACATTTGTGTCGCCTTTTTTTAAATCCTGCAATATCTGTTTCATTAAGTGTATTCAGCCCAAACGGGCAGCCCTATCAAAGGTGAGTTGGCTAAGCAGTCTGCCAATACTATGCTTATATAGAAGTTATTATTGTTAAACTGTTCGCATATTTGTGATTATTGTTACAACGTACTTCACCAAAAATTCGGCGAATCGAATATACTTCAATCAGTATGGCAACCATCGATGTCACTCTGCCGGACCGATATCGAGTTTCATGGATGTGCCGCAGGCCCCTTGCCATCCGAACCATGCGACTGCTTCAGCCCTATCTTAAATGAGAATCATTTTCATTAACAGGTTGGTTGTGCCTGACTGTTCGAAAAAATACTGACATACTAAAAAAATCATAGCTTTCGTGCCATGCATTCTTAAGTTATTGTTTCTCTTATTAATTTTTCATAACGTGAATATTTCTCTGCCGGCGTAGGCAATTTAGCAACCGCCTTTCTACCAGCTAATATAAGTCGGCGCCACTCGCCAGGGTTGCTCAATAGCTCCACAATACTCTCCGCCGCGGCAACTGGGCTGGTCGCAGTAAAGTACTTGGCAGCATCGCCACAAATAGCCCGGGAAAAATCCAGATCTGAGGCTATTAAGGGTCGGCCAGTTGACATCGCCTCTGGATAGTTAGCAGAGAATGTCTCCAGTAACGACGGCATAAAACAAGCATCTACCAAAGCATAAGTTTTCACAGCATCGGCCAAAGATAACCTACCGAGGTTGTTGATGTACCGAGTAACGCCGAGACGCTCAGCATCGGCATTTAACTGAGCCAGACTGGGTTCATCATCGGGAATTGTAAGCACGAAGCTAATCTCACGAGCGGGCTCGATATCTTTTAATGCTGCTGCTACATAGGGAATGCTCTGAATATTCTTATGACCGTACCAAGCCGACAAATACAACAACTGAACCGGCTTACCCAATTCAGGAAACTCAGCATCAGGCACTTCAGCCTCGCCAAACAGAGCTGCGCAAGAATTTGGCACCACGGCAACTGCATCAGGAGAAACCCGCAAACGCCGAATCATACCAAGGCGGGAATTGGCCGCCTCAACGACCCATCGGTCTGCCTGACATGCCCAGTAACCTTTATACAATGAACCTGCAAACTGCTTGAGCATTTTTGCAGTCGAACCCAGCGACTTAAACGCCAACCAAGTGGAATGAGTTATCCAGCCATTTCCCAAACCCATCAGGTGGGGCGAACCAAATTTTAAAAATGCCGGCCCAAAAACCGAAAAAACCACATCAGGAGAAATCTGTTGTTCTAATTCCAATATCTGCTGTCGACAGATTTTATTGCGGGCGGGCGATCCGTCAAGAACATGAACGCGGCTCGGACTAACCCCGAGAATAGACAGTTCTGCGGCAACTTGCTTAGACAGCAAGTAATGCCAACGAATATCGGATACAGCAGCCTTCTCCGCCTCAACAACAAACGAGGTTGCCACCTGAATTCCGCCGCCTTTCACCAGCGTCGTTGCATTTACCAACACATCCATAACAGCGCTCTATTCCCGCACTAAATATGCACAAGCTTCTTAGGTGGTTCGGGTGGCTTTATTTCCTCCATCTCATCAGGGGATAGATCCCCAGACTCAATACGATCTTTAATCCGATCAGCAAACATCACCACGAGAATAACCATTGTCGCAAATAGCACATTGACAATTGAACCACGGCCTGCCGAGAAATTATCTTCGAAAGCCCCCTCCAAAAATAAGGTCAACAAAATTGCCACCGGAAGGGAGTAAGGCACCTTAAGTGATTGAGGTACACTATCACTGAGAATAATTTCTTTAGCACGCCAGAATGCATAACCAAAGAGAGAAATAAACAACACTAAACCAAGATAGCCGAACCTGACAGTTTGACCCAAAATCGCATTATGAACACCGGGAGCGAAGCCACGAGAAGTAAAGTTCTCAGCAAACTCTTGGGCCCTAGACCCGTAGTACGCTCCGGTGCGACCACCCGCGCCCCAGCCGAAAATCGGTCGCTCGAAAGTCGATCGTATATAAACTTCCCATAATTCGATACGCGTGTTGTTAACGCTGGCCATCCGGCCACTGATATTCGTAACAGCATCGTTCTCACCCACAAGAAGGAACACTACCGCCCCCGCGAAACCAGCTATACCTGCGGCATAGAACACCACCTTTGAGCGCAGCGCGATACTTAGAAAAATAATGGCGCAACCCAGTGCCGCGGTAGCATTCCGAGTTCCCGAAAGCACAATCATAGCGACACCAAACAAAGCAAAAGTTGTCGCTAAACGCCGTATCATGGGCTGCGGATGCACAATGGCAAGCCATACAAGTGAGATAACAAAAAACACATAACTTGTCGCAAAACCTGTCGCATTAGTGAATTGCGAGATAAACCGACCACCATCAAAAACCTGAGGCGCTACAAGAGGGCTCAGCATATGCAGAATAGTAATCCCGATTGCGGTGTATGCCAGAAGAATATTGAATGACATTAACTTGTCGATCGAATCGATACGACTCATCCAACCAATGCCAAATGCAATTACGAGCGTAAACTGGGTTCCGAAGTACCAGATATCATTAATACGACCACCGTAATAAAAGACGCTGACACCCATCCAGACGCAATAAGCAATCACCAGCCAATGCACAGGGCTATGAACGCGATTCCAATTGCGCAAAGCAAAGAAAACGCCGAATGAGGCAAGATAAATAATTGCCAGATACTTCACGGCAAAAGCCAGATAATGACCTGCTGCCCAAGTTGAATCTGCAAAAGAAAACGATACCATTAGTGCAACAATAAAACCCTTCTCCCACTTTGAAAATACGGCGAAAGCGCTGGCCATTGCGAGCACTCCGAGCACCATAATGATGGGAACCAGCGATTCAAGATCGCCGCCTGAGACGAGCTCTGCAGCAGTGCGACTCATGCGCGTCAGCGTAGCCCTGACCCGCTCACTAAACAGCATAAGCACCAAACACAATCCAGCCCAACCGGCAGCAACCAGTAAAAACATTTCTGTTGGGCTGGGAATCCTAAACTCTCTGCCGTCAAATCTGCTCATCTATCCGAACTCCGACAGAAGACAATACTAATTAATGCCTTAGTGTTTTTCAGGCGCCGCGGGAACGGAGCTTATATCGTGCTCTGCATCACGTTGCGAGACATCGGCCGGCAACAAACTCATAGTGCTGCGATCTGCCAAAACCTCATTTACCGTTTCTTCAGTAATCGTCGGGCGAGTCGCTGAATAACCATAAACTAACGCTAGGTCGCAGAGTGTATTGATAATACGGGGAACACCCTTGCTTGCATTCCAAATTAATTCCACCGAATCATCAGAAAAAAGGTCAGGTGAGCCGCCAACGACTTGAATTCGGTGGTTAATATAGGCGCTAGTTTCAATTAACGACAACTCGCCCACGTGATAATAAACAGAGACCCGCTGCGTTAACTGACGTAACTCAGGGCGCTGCAACATGGTTCTCAACTCAGGCTGACCAACCAGAATCAGATGCAGCAGGTAATCCTTCTGAGCATTAACGTTGGAAAGCATGCGAACCTCTTCAAGGACCCGCGGCTCCATATTCTGAGCCTCATCTATCACCAAAACTACCCGGCGGCCTTCACTGTATTCTTTTATCAGGAAGGTGACGAAATCATCATAAATCTCCACCTTGCTCTTATTCTTATAATCGAGACCAAACGCCATCAAAACCCATTCGGACAGTTCGCCAAATGCATTGTGCGTAAAGTTAATGAGTCCAACCGTTAGTTCATCGCCCATTTCACTTAATAGACGATTGATAAGTGTTGTTTTGCCCGCACCAACCTCACCGGTGATAACGGTAAAGCCCTGCTTGTTAATCAGGCTATAACGCAACAACGTAAGCGCCATACCATGATCCTGAGACAAATACAGAAAGGCTGGGTCTGGGAGCAAGGCAAAGGGACGCTCACTGAAACCATAGTATTGTTCATACATCGTTTCAGCTCACTCCTATTCGCGCTCTTTTGCCGCGGAGTTAGACGCTTTGTTCAGCACCGTACCCAAAACAGGTATATTACCGAGAATACGAAAACACTCTTGCAACTCTTCGCGCTTGGTAACACCCGCTTCGGCAACCAGCAAAACAGCATCTACGTAACCGTCTGTAACCACCACGTCATCTGAGTTCAATATCGGTGGCGCATCCACGATAACAACGCGATTGACATACCGGGTTTTAAATTCTGCGGCAGCCGCTTCTGCACGAGGCGAAGCGAGCATTTCAGCAGAATTCTCTAGCCGGCTTCTGCCCGGAAGTACAACCAGCCTGTCCAGCCCATTGGGGTGAAAGAGCATGTCTTCAATTGGCGCGCCATCCGACAAATAGTCGCCGAAACCAAGTTCCGGCTGGTAACCAAAGTACTCATGAATACTAGGCTGACGAAGGTCGGCATCCACCAACATGACATAGCTATTGATGTCCATCGACATCGCTACGGCTAGGTTGACCGCTGTCATAGACTTACCAGCACCTCGATGAGCAGCGGTAACCATGATCATTTTCCAGCCATTAGCACGCATAACTTTGTTAACGCGCGTGCGCAGCATTCGATAGGTATCCTGCAGCTCATGGCCAGGCAATGCCGCAACAATATTCTTTTCACGATATATTCTGGGACTTACATCAACGCATCGCGTACGAGTATAGATAAGACCAGCATCTGAGTCTGCAGCACCTTCCACATCAGCACTGATTGATGAGCCTACGTCTGGCCCCCTGCTTACAATTGGCTTCTCAACGCCAACCGGCTCTTGTGCTGCTGCGGCTTCTTCAGTTTTTGGGGCGCCGCTCTCCGAAACACCTACTTTCTGGCGATCGATTTCAGCTTGTTCAAGCGCTTGACGAATGCGTTCCATTAATTAAGTCCTTAGAAGCCTACAGCACGCATAAATGCGAAGAAAATAACATCCAGGGGTTTCACCAAAAAGTGCAGCCCGAGGAGCACAATAACAATGCCCACAGGAATCGACCCAAGCATCATCATCTTGGGTGAGACTGCAGCCGCGCCACTAGCAGGGGCCATAATAAACGGAACTTCAACAATCGGGGGGGTTCCCTGCACCGCCTCAATGGCTGCGGCGTTGTAGATTGAGTCATCCGCCGCATCCGCAACCTGTGTAGCGCCTAGACCAAAAACAAGACCTACAAGCACTGAGAGCAGAATAATGGCAAAACGATCCGGACCAAACGGCTTCAACGGAACAGCAGCAGGCTCGATAAGCGCAAAGCGCTCGCCCTTCGACTGCGCCTCTAGGTTCTGGCCCATCTGAGCACCAAATTGTTTATCGCGGAGCACCCAATAGCGGTTTGACACTGAGTTCAGTTCACGCGACAACCCGGCCATTTGTCGCTCCACCTGTGGTGTGCGCATCAGGCGCTGCTCATAATCGGCAAGCTGTGCACGTAATTCAGCACGCTCAGCCTTTAGGCCCCTCTCATCGACCTCGAGCGCCTGAAGCTGCGCCTGAAGCTGGATGTAAGCAGGGTTATCAGGCTTAACAACACCATCGATCGTATTCTGATCGTACTGGCGCTGCGTCTCCCTAAGCTCGGCGAGCTTTACCTTAAGATTTATCACATCGGGGTAATCATCGCCATAAACCTCTTCCGCCTTCGCGAGCTCTGCACGGGTGGCAACCAGTTGTTCTTGCAACTGAGCCGGCTCAACATCAAGGCCAAAGCGAGTCTGAAGCGCAGCGATATCGGCACGGACCTTTATGACATCAGGATGATCAGCGCTGTAGCGGCCCTGGATCATGGTGAGCTGCGTTTTAAGAGCCTCCAACTGGTCAGCGGGACTCATTACCATCTGGCCATCTGCCAAGCGTATAGGCTGGCTTGGTTTAACCGTAGCCAATTGCGCAGCAATTGAAATCTTATTCTCTTCAGTACTAAACAGTCGGCGTTCAACCTCTAGCAACTGAGAATCCACTCGCTGCATCATCTGCAGGTTGACCATATTCAATGACGGCAAACTATCCGCATTAACTTCCTTAAATTCTGCAAGCCGTGTTTCCAACGCCATAACTTGACGATCTAATATGTCAACCTCACCATCAAGAAAGTCCTTGGTTTCAACTGTTGCATCGGTACGGGCACGAAGATTCTCCTCCATGTACAAGGACACCAACTCGCTGGCAACTTCCTGGGCCTTCTCCGGGTCTTCATCTTCAAATGCAACAGCAAATGCCGACACATAACTCCCCAATCCGCCCGTCGGCGTGGTTGCTTCGGCATTGATAAAGTTTATTCCAATGCGCTCTTTAACCTTGGATGCGAGTAAACGAGCAGGGGTGCTTTTGCGCTCATTTGCATAAAGATCGAACTTCTCAATAATGTTGACTAAGTTACTGGTCGTCATGATACGTTCGTTCAGAGATGTAATCTGACGGGTTGCGTAAACAGTAACAGTGGTTTGCACGAGACTTGATGGAATGTCCTGCTCTTCGATCATAATCAAAGCAGTTGATCGGTACATATCGGGCAACGAGAAAGCAGCAGCCAGACCCACAATCACGATCGCAGAGAAGGTCGCACCAGCCAACTTAAGGTGCCTTAAGAACCCTGCGTAATGATCGCCGAAACTTTTTATTTGTTGTGTTTGCTGAGACATACTTGGAACACTCTACCTAAATTGTCGCTAAAAACGCCTGACCCCTGTGCTTATTACATAACCGACTGTACCGCTGGCAGTTCCTCGATAATGTGACCTGTCACCAAGTTTGAGGACGCACTGCAAAATTAACCTCAAATTTGTGCCCACAGCCAAAGCCTCTTCATAGACCGCTATTCTAACAACTAATTCAAGCAATCCGCGTGTTTCAGGCTTATCCTCAAGAATCCATTAATGAAAAGGCCGTTTAATCATTTTAGTAAAACGGGGTTGAGTGAACCCACCTCATCAAGTAAACCTTATAATTATGAACCTTAAACTTAGCTTAAAGGTCAATAGCTTAGGCATTTGGAGTGTTGCTTGCCTAACAAAAAATGACCACATCCACGATTTCGCCAACACACAAGGCGCGGATTCATTCAGCCGCAAAACCGACCCGTAAATACGCTGGCAATACCTGCCCGAGCCTCTCTTTCACCTACGCTGAATTGGCGTGTACGACTCGAGAGCCAGTAACCACAGGCGCTCCAGAGCGCAGTAATAACTCGACCACGCCCCCAAGCGGCGCTGACTCGGGCTATCGCCTGTGACCGCGGCGTATGCATCAAGCAGCTCAGCGGATGCGTCAGCATCGAGCCGGTGATGACGCAATACGGCAGCAAGGTCGAAGTAAGGGTCGGCAATACGTGCATATTCCCAGTCAATCAGCCGCAATGAGCCGGAAGAATGCAGCACATTGCCACAGACAACATCACCATGACATAGCGCATTTAACGCCGGTAAGCGCTCAAGGTCCGCCAATGCCGCGAGTCCAGCATTGAGAACCGTGGATACATCATGACTGATTACCGAGCTATAGCGCAGCAATGCACGTTCTGCCCAACCGTCAGAAGATCCGCTAACCGGCAATTGATGAACTCGGGCAAGCAATGAACCCAGAGCCTGCCTGCCGCCGTCAGCGTATAGATCAGCGTCACTCCATACGTTACCGGGCAAGTAGCGCCGCAACGAATACTGCCCATCTGCAGAGCAATAGACTGGCTCAGGGGCAAGACCTGCCTGACACGCTAACAGTGACAAACGAGTCTCAGCAAAAGGGTCTGGAACAAATAATTTGGCGCCGGGAAAACGGAGCCTTAATACGTACTGCTCTTCATCACCACGGCTCACCAGGAACGTCTCGCCGGTGCTGCCGCAAGCCATTCGGCCATTGATTGTCGCATTTGTAAAACCGGGAATAGCCTGAAGGCAATGCAGAGGGCTCATCATTAAAGCTCAGGCATTAATTCAACGCACGAATTTTGCTTAGAGCGCTTCCACGCTCGAAAACCATAAATAATCATCACCAGATAGCCAAGGTAAAGCACCCCCACAAACACCAATCCGCGCTCCAGATAAAGCCACGCCGAAACAGCATCGATAACAAACCAGTAGTACCAATTCTCAATAACCTTTCTGGCAACCAGCCAGGTCGCAAACATGGCGGACCAGGTTGTGAAGGAGTCCCAATAGGGCAACGCCGCATCGCTATAAATCGACAATAGACTGCCACTGGCCAACACCAGACCCGCAATAGCGAGAATAGCAACACAATGCTTACTTAGCGGCATAGTCGTTACCGCTCGTTGACCGTCCGCTTGCCCCTGCCCAGAGCGCCAGGAAAACCAGCCATAGATGGCCATAACCAGATAAAACACACGCAGCATGGATTCCATATAAAGCTGGGCATCAAACATGACAAACATGAAGATTATTTCGCTGACCCCGGCGACCACCCAACACCAGACGTTCTGTCGTATCGCTAATACCAGATAGGCTATTCCCAATATCGCGCCAAGCAGTTCCCAGCCCGACATCGCTGTAAGACTAAAAACAAACGATTGCAGCGTATCAGCCAAGATTCGGTGCCACCAAAATATCCAGATCAGCACTCAGGTATTTGACCACTAAAACCAGCTTCTTCTGCTTAGCCATCGACTTGCGAAAACACTCATTAATAGCCGACGTCACAACGTCAAACTCACCGCGCATCTGCGTGCTAAGCTGGTTAGTCACCAATTCCAAACCTTCAATCTTTTGCAGCTCCTTAATAAAGGAAATGATTGTTGGCTTATATTCCTCAGCCAACGGGTACATGCTGATTTCTGCTGTAATACGCATTGTGTTAATCCTTAGAAGCTGTAGTTAACTGTCATGCCGTAGGTGCGCGGATCACCAAACTTGGTGTATAAGGTCTCCGGGAAAGCCGGGGGCTCATTACCAAAGTAGAACCCACGGGTGTAAAACTCCTGGTCAAAAATATTACGACCCCATGCGTATATGGCCAACCGCTGCCACTCTTTACCGAGCTTTAAGTTAACGAGCTGATAGGCTTTTGCCTTACGGTTATGAGAATAATCATAGTAAAAATCGCCTTTACCCAGCACATCCAGACGACCAAACCAGCCCTGCTGGCTGCGATAACTTGTGCCGATACTAAAAGTGTACGGCGGCGCGTAGGCAAACTCGCGGCCAATCAACACCTCCTGCGGAGTGAACTTGTACTCTTCAACTTTTGACTGCAGCAAACCCAAAGTACCAAATACCTGCCAGCCATCAGTAAACTGCCATGCCACTGTGGTCTCGAGGCCATAGGATGAGCCTTTGCCATTGCTGGTAACAAACACAAAGCTATCCGGATCACCCGGGGTGATCTGCGCACCACTTTTGATCTGCATATCCTTCCGGTCCATATAGAATAAACTGACATCTGCACTAAGACGACCGCCAAGCCATAAGCCCTTGTAGCCCAACTCATAGTTCAATAGATGCTCAGAGTCATAAGGAATATCAGCAGCGGTCTGCTGCTGGCCAGGCACCAGATTCCTTGCCAGATTGACGTTAAAGCCGCCAGCCTTGTAGCCGCGAGAAATCAGACCGTATAGATTGCTGGTGTCAGTCAGCTTGTAGCTCAGCGTTAAGTCGCCGCCCCACATGTTTTCTCTAGGCTTAAAGGCATTACTGCTGGGCATACCCGGAGCATAGATATAGTCCGAGAAGATATCCTTGTAATCGGCCTCCCACCGCTCGAAACGAAGACCTACGGACAGGCGCCAGCGCTGGGATAGCGCCGAATCCAACTTACCAAATACAGCGACGCTTGCAGAATCATAATCAGACTTAAGATTGGTTTTCTCATAACAACCATCCGGGCAATATGCGCCGGGCCCGTCCACTGAATCATCATAAAATCCTGTAAGGCTTGAATTGCTATTCTCATAGAGCTTACGGCCATGGAGACCTACCAGCCATTCGGTTGACCCCCCCCAAATACGACCGTCTTCAGAGGACAGCAAACGAAACTCCTGTGTAGCAGAACTGCGATCACGGTCTGTTCGCGAAAAATAGTCATACACATAGCCGCCCCAATAGCCACCGTTATTGCCCCAATCTGCATCGTAAGAAAACACAATATCCGATGCTGCATAGCTGGTAATACTGACAAAATCGACAGCCGGGGCAATCGACCCGGTGAGCTTCACCGACGCAGCGCTCGTCTTCTGAGCATCGTCGCCCGGGTTATCGGAATAGGTATTATTGCCATTATCAATCGCCCATGCGTCATAGCCGTTGTGGAAATCAGCGTATAAAGTGCTCAATGCCAATTCCCAATCGCCAGCAAACTGCCAGGCAAGCTTGCCTCGCAGACTAAGTTCATCCCGACTATTGGTATCATCGCGACTGAGATAAAGGTTGTCGCGAAACCCATCAGCGCTAAAGCGCTGCGCTGAAATACGCCCTTGAAGGTTGTCAGTCAGCGATCCGCCTAAGGCAGCACCAATACCCGTCTGGCCGTCGCTACCCAGCAAGCCCTGGGCATTAATGCCTAGCTGTTTACTGGGCGCGGCAGATTGAGCGTACACCATTCCAGCCAGCGCGCTAGCGCCAAATCGGGTGCCTTGTGGCCCACGCAGCACGTCAACCTGCTGCAGATCAAAAGTAGTCGCAATTCCACCTATGCCAGACAGGTCGATATCATCAATAATGAACCCGACCGATGGATTGGGCGCGCCTTCATATTGTTCCAACTCGCCAATACCACGAATCTGAAAATAGCGTGCACGACTGCCTTCGCCGGAATAATTCATATTGGGAACCAGCTGAACCAGTTCCTCGAAGTGCTGCAAAGAGAATTCCTCAATCTCACCCTCATTCAACTGGGTCAGACTGGTGTTCACGTCTGTAGCCGGAGTCTGTCGAAACTCAGACACCACCAGCTCTTCAAATACTGCTGATTTAGGCAATGACGGCTCATCAGCAGCAAAGGATACCGGGGCAAAAGAGCCGGCGAAAAGTGCCAGCATTGATAATTTAAAGGGCATATTTCGGATCTCATAATTTACATTGAGAGCCGGCTATAAGGCGGGATTTCAGGATTGTCCTTATTCCTACGCCGGTACTAACCGGGTCAGGTTCAAAGGGTTCCAGCAAAGCCGATCTCAGGTGCAAAGGACGTAATCCGGCACACCACCCCTTAGGATTCGAGAACGACTATAGCTGAATGCGGTTGAATAACCCAGACCGGTGGGCAGCAGTCACCTGATCCCGAATCACCTAAACGCCTGCATCTAGGCGAAAGGCTGAGTTTCTGCTATGGTTTTGCAGCCGCTGAGGGGGGGATTAAACTCATGCCGGTAAAAAGATTCCACACACGCCCGCAGCAACCAGACCTTGCTTCAGGGCGTTTATTACATCAGGAACAACTATGACAGACAGCGCAGACTACAAAGCGATCGATGCGGTCGTAAATATCTGGAATCGCGAGGCTCTTTCTCATCGCCCGGATTGGGGTGACGAGTTTTTCGTCGACAAAATGAATGCCGCTAACGACTTAATGAAGCCATTGGAGATCGACCAACTGGTTGAAACCTTGGATGATGCCGGCATCGACAAAGCCTTTTTGATTGCCGCTTACAGTGGCCGCCCCGGCCTGCCCGGCTGCTACCACATGCCTTATGAAGTGGTAGCCAAAGCTGTCGAACAGTATCCGGATCGTTTTTACGGTCTTGCCGGCATCGACCCCTTTGACGGCATGAACGGCGTCAAAGCCTTTGAAGATGCAGTCACCAACATGGGCTTCATCGGTGCACATTTGTACCCGCATTGGTTCAATATGGATCCGGGGCACGCCAAGCTGTACCCCTTCTATGCCAAATGCTGGGAACTGGATGTGCCCATTCAGATGCAGGTTGGTCAGTCTATGGTGTATTCAAAAGACTACCCTTGCATTTCACCCGCCAAGCCAATAACGCTGGATCAAATTGCCTGCGACTTTCAAGAATTGAAAATTATCGGCATTCACGTCGGTATCCCCTGGGTTGATGAAATGATCGCAATGGCGTGGAAACACCCTAACGTCTATATCGGTTGTGATGCTCATCGTCCGAAGTACTGGCCTAAAGAGTTCATTCAATACATCAACAGCTTCGGTCAGGACAAAGTGCTCTTCGGCACCGACTATCCGGTACTTCCGTTTAAGCGCACCATTGAAGACATTGATGCTTTGGGTCTTAAGCCGCAGGTACGTCGCAAGTTGCTTCGCGATAATACGATCAAGGTCTACAATCTGGATGACACGTAATCTGAATCGATTGCTCGAATAAAAAAAGCCCCGCACTGCGGGGCTTTTTTATTTAACAACAATCTATGCCATTAAGTTGTTTTGGTCGCACCGGACTCAAACATAGCTGCAATTTCTTCGGGGCTATAACCTGCCTCAGCCAATACCTCTTCGCTGTTCTCACCCAGCTTAGGTTGTAAGCGACGCACATCTGCCGGCGTCTTTGAGAAGTTAATTGGGAACTTAGTCATCCGCAATTTACCTTCCGTGGGATGATCAACTTCCTGCCAAAAATCAACTGCCTTCAAATGAGGATCATCCAGCAAGCCATCCAGAGTGTTTACCGCATTAACGGGCACAGGTGTACCCGCAAAAACCTCGAACCACTCTTCTGTGTCGCGCTCAGCCATAATACGGCCCGTCTCCACATACGTGTCGTCAATATTCTTGACGCGGTCTGACAGAGTTTTAAAACGCGGATCATCGATCAAATTTTCATTGCCAGTTTTCTCGCAAAAGATCTTCCAGTGATTATTCATATAAGGAAGAATCGCGATATAGCCGTTCTTGGTTTTGTATGGCTTGCGATGATGGCTCATCAAACGGGTGTAACCCGCAGAGCCGATGGGTGGCTCAAACGCATTGCCCCAAAGATGCTCAGCCATAGTGAAGTACACCATGGTTTCAAACATGGGCACTTCAATTTCCTGGCCTTCGCCGGTGCGTTCTCGGGCAAACAGTGCTGCAGTTACAGCATTTACAACCGCCATTGCTGTGGTCTTATCAGCGACAACTGTGGGTAAATAACGTGGCTCACCCAAAACCATTTCATTTAACATAGCAATACCACTCACCGCTTGAATAGAATCATCCAGCGCGCCCCGGGTGCCGTAAGGACCTTCTTTACCGTAGCCATAAGACCCACAGTAAATAATATTCGGATTAAGCTTTTTAACAGTATCGTAATCAATACCCAGCTTGGTCATAACCTGCGGACGGTTGTTGTGAATCATCACATCAACCTCAGATGCCAACTTTAATAACGCTTCACGACCCGATTCCTGCTTCAAATCCAGAACAATGCTGCGCTTATTTCGATTGCAGGTCAGATAAAGTGCCGACATACCAGGATTTCGAGAAGCCCCCAAACTGCGGTTACTGTCGCCATGCGGCGGCTCAACCTTAATAATCTCAGCCCCCATATCGGCAAGCATCTGACACGCAAACGGACCAAGCACTACAGCGGTAACTTCTAGAATTTTTATGCCTGCTAATGGACCAGCCATGGCTTGTCTCCTGCTTTATAGCGGGTGTGACTGAGTCGGGAATGATACCAGTCTATACTGCCGAGAGTTGGCAGTTCGCCCAAAAAAGAAGGCCCCGCCCGACCGGACGGGGCCTTTTTACTGCTTTCTTAAATATAGTGCGTGTTGTTCTTCGCATCAGGGTATTCAAAGTCATGCGGATGGTTATGACCATCTGGAGACTTAGCCCACTTAAATAACTGAGGACGCTGACGCGCTAGCTGCGCGGCTGCGCGCTCACGGTTCTCTTCAGGAGATGTCCATGGATTCCAATGGAAATAGTTGTGCAGCTTAGAGTCAGTTCGACCAAACGCAAGGATACCCAGCTCTGAAGAAAATGACCCATGATTGATATACTCAGGACGCCAGAAGTAACCGCCGGTAGGCAACTCACCAAACTGCATCATATGGGAGGTACCCCAGATGTGGTAAGCCTCTTCAGCACTGTCATGGTACGAAATATTGTCCTGCCAGAACTTCGGCGTCATGCAGTACAAAAATGACAATGCTTCAGTCAAGGGATCGTATTTCAGGACTTTTAGCATACAGCCGGGAGCAACAGCAGGATAAATCGCGCCACTGCTGGGCTGCCACTGAATGTCATCGTAAGCGTTAACAGAGGTCAACTGCCCTGGCATTGCCAAACGATGATGCTCATCAGATTCAACGAAGCTTGGCTCCGCGAAGTTGTACATCATGAGCACAGTAGCCGCACGACTGACTTTCATCTCAGGCATCGCTACGCCCGGTGGAATGTGCAGGTAGTGCCCGGGACGGAAAGTTTCCTTGCCGTACTTGATGGTACCTGACATCAACAGTATCTCAACTTCGGTATAGCTCATACCGGGAGGCTGCTTGTAACCCGTCTCGTACTTTACAGTCATGGTGCAAGCACCGGTGCCATTGTCCAGACTGAGCATTTTATAATGCATGCCTTTGCTGAAGCCAGGCAAAGTAAACCGCTTAAAATCAATTGAGCGATCTACAAATGGCTCGATATGTGGGCGGGCCATACTTATCTCCTTATCAAAACTTGATATTAATTGCGATCAATCTCTGGCAATCGCAAAACAAAAACTAGTGCTTACCAAACAACCTTATCTTTACGATGTTGCGTGGGAATCTCTTCCTCGGTGATCTGACGGCGATCAGTGAAATGAACATTGAAACCGCGGGTTTTAATTCGCTCAAAAAATTCCTCATACAGTTTTGCGCGCTTTGGCGCAAAATCTACATTCATTTCTTTTTGAATTGCTTTGTGTAATTTCTTCTGCACAACAGCTTCTTTTTTCAACCACGCTTTAGTGGCTGCAGGTACTGTGTGCTTAATAAATGGCTTTGCCATGACGTCCTCATACGGTTGCATATGTGTAAATGGAACGAGACTATGTCAGAAACCCAGCGCCCTTGTCAAAGCCAGTTGGTGCATCGCCCGACAATTTTATACAGTGGAAAATAATGCAAGGCTCGAAATAAACTCAACCAGCCGAGTTAGAGACTCACTTACGCAGCCAAGCAACCAGCGGCGCAACCCAGTTTTCCGGCTGCTCATCCAGAATATCAAAGGTGCCACCCTCAATCTGTAAGTAGTCAAAACCGGGGTTTTGCTCCTTAGCTCGCTCAGCCAGATGATGAATAGAATCACCGGTATTGCTGTAGATTAGGCAGGGCAGGCTCAGTGTTTGCATAGCAAGCCCATGATCGTAGGCCATTACCGCATCGTGGGCATACCAAACATTGGGGCCAGCTGCCATGCCCTGCACAACATGCTTGTGAATGGCCTCAAGGTCGGTCCAGCCGGGCTGAGCCGCCATACGAAAAGCCCACTGGGTAACCAGATGGCTGCCATCCTCTATAGGATGCCATTCCTTTTCTGCTGCCAAATGGGCTTTAAAAAAAGCGCGCTCTTCCTCAGTTAATGGCAACGGGCCATTAAGCACCAGCCGACTAATGCGCTCCGGGAATTGCAGTGCCGCGTCAGTGGCCAAAATAGCGCCTGTGTGATGCCCAAGGACATCAGCCTTGGCTACGCCAACAGCGTCTAATACCGCAGGAATAATATGCGAATATTCTTCCATTGTTGGCACCTGCTCAGGCCCATCTGACATCCCATAACCGGGCATATCTGCGGTAATCACCTGAAAGCCCTGCTCAGCAAGTAATGGCACAACCTTGTCGAACTGACACATATTAGTGGGCGACTGATGACACAGCACCAACGGAGCTCCCGCCCCACAGGTGGCGTAATGGATCTGCCCAAACTTCCCGTCAGTGTATGCTCTTACCGGTTTCATCCTATTTCCTTGTGTGTTTTAGCGATTGCGGACCTAAGGCCGATGTAAAGTAAGATCACTATAACGTGCGGCATAGGTGCCCGCCATCAACTGTCACCACCGAACCATTCATATAAGTCGACGCATCAGATGCCAATAGCAACAACGGCCCTGATAACTCATGCAAGTCACCTATACGCCTGACTGGAATCCGTTCCTGCATCGCTCGACCTTCAGGTGTATCAAACAGGCCCTCGGTCATCTCGCTGAGAAAGTACCCGGGCGAAATCGCATTAGCCCTGACACCCGAATCACCCCACTCCAATGCCATTGCCCTGGTAAGCTGAACAATTGCTGCCTTAGAGGCCATATAGGGCCCTAAGCCAAACTTAGCGCCCACCGCCAATATCGACGCTATGTTAACAATGGAAATAGAGGATGAGTCGCCTTGTCTAGAACGCCGAATCAATTCAGTTGACAGCAACCAGGCCGCCTTAACGTTGGTATCAAAAATAGCATCCCACTTAGCCTCTTGGTAATCCACCAGCTCTGTTTTTCCTCCTAAACCAGCGTTATTTACCAGAATATCAACGGCTCCAAACCGAGACTCTGCTGCATCAAAGGCAGTGCTTATGTTGGATGCAGAGCGGACATCCAATGACACGGCAAAGGCCTCCCCACCGGCAGCGGTAATTAATGATTCGGTCTCGGCAAGCTTCTCACTGCGTCTTGCCGCTATCACAACCCGTGCGCCCGCGCGAGCCAAAACCTGAGCAAAATGTTGCCCCAAACCAGTACCAGCACCGGTCACGAGGGCAGTTTTACCGTCCAGTCGAAATATGTCAGTCATTGATATTTAGCTCCCGCAAGCGTGTACTCTCCAATTTTCAAGAGAGTATGCTAACTGATAACTGATTAAGAAATGATCATAAGATGCCGCAAGTATGGCAACCAGCAGCCAGAATTGGAATAATGCCAGCCATTGGCCT
>JAQWPD010000036.1 GCA_029245525.1 Gammaproteobacteria bacterium
ATTGCCAAAACCAATACCACAACAATAGCGACAACGAAGGTAAGCACCTTCAGCAAGAACAAGCCGTACTCAAACAAAAACTCAACCATTACCCACTCCGGCAACCCGAATCAGGGTTGCGTCAAATAAAAAATCTTTGGCTTATTTCAAACCAGCGTTATTCCGATCAAACACGCGGTCAGCCCGATAGCTTGACCGCACCAGCGGCCCGGCCACAACTTCCATAAATCCCTTATCCAGGCCTATCTTGCGCAAATCGCGAAACTCCACAGGGTTAACATACCGCTCAACCGCCAAGTGATGACGGGTGGGCTGCAGATACTGCCCCATAGTCAGAATATCAACACTATGGGAACGGAGATCCGCCATGGTGGCGAGAATCTCCTCTCTGGTCTCTCCCAAACCTAACATCAAACTGGTTTTACTTAACACTTCAGGGTGAGCTTGCTTCGCCAACTGCAGCACATCCAGGGTGCGCTGATAACCTGCACGCGGATCGCGAACACGCGAGGTGAGTCGTTCAACCGTTTCAATATTCTGCGCAAACACATCGAGCCCCGCGCCAGCCACAGTTAGCACATCATCAGCAACGCCGGAGAAATCCGGTGTCAGTGCTTCAACCGCTGTTTCGGGAGTGCGCGCCTTAATGGCCTTAATGCAAGCGGCATAATGCGCAGCGCCGCCATCGGCCAGATCATCGCGATCGACCGACGTGAGCACCACATAGCGCAGATTCATTAGCTCAACGGACCTAGCAGTATTCTGTGGCTCTGCGACATCAAGCCAACCCTTTGGGTTGCCGGTATCCACAGCGCAAAACTTGCAAGCCCTCGTGCATACGCTGCCCATCAGCATAATAGTGGCAGTACCATTGTTCCAACACTCGCCAATGTTCGGGCAAAAAGATTCTTCGCAAACGGTGCTTAATGCGTGCTCACGGACATTCCTGCGCAGGTTCGCAAAGCCTTTTCCGCTGGGGAGCTCCGCCTTAAGCCAGGCGGGCTTGCCACTTCGGGCGGGTTCTTCCGGAACTCGCGCAGGCCCTTTTACACCGTTCTTAATGGCGCGAAAGCCTTGCGGGGTGAGGTATTTCTGGCCACTGCCCACCTTGTTCTTATCTGCGTCCAATGCCGGTAACCTGCGTTATAGGGGAGAGAATTGAGGAATCTTCTCACGGCGCACCGGAGTGAGGCAAAAAAAAGCCCGACCGGGGTCGGGCAATACAGGGGAATAGTAGATCAGCAGCCCTGACAGGCTGCAGAGTAAGTGCGCTTAATGCAATCGAGACCAGTTCAGGACTTCAACCTGCTCACTGTTCAGGTGGAAGCTCTTTGCCAGCATCGCTTCAACCTCTTTGGTATCTAATAACTGCTGTGTTGATGCCTGAATCTCGACCACGCCGCTGTACTCATCGGTGGCGCTGTTGCCGCCCTTTTGCATCAAAAAATGCGTGTAATATTTAGTAGCCATATGACCACATTAGGCATGAAGGGGCAGCTTTACTGTGAAGTGCGGCACAGTTCAGGAACCATTCGAACTGAGCGCTGCATTTGTGACGTACGTCACATTACCTGCACAATAGGGCCCCCTAACACCTGTCAACAAGCGAAATAAGCGTTATGCAAACCCTGAAGATCTTTTATCCTGCGCATTTATTCATGCTACTCACGTGTTTATTTAGTGCAAATACTCTGGCACAAAGCACTTTAGAGAAGAATCTGCAGCACACTTATGAAGTTGCACTGAGCAATGATGCCAAAATACTGGCACCACGGGCATGGGCTGCTGCCGCAAAAAAATATCAGCGGGCGATGAATGCTATAGCTACTGCCCCAGGCGAAGAACGCAACGAAAAATTAATCGCGGGTGCCCTAGCCCAACTTACGCTAGCCAATAATCAAAGTCTTAAAGCCAAGGAACTTATTGGCGACGTGCTCAAACAACGCGATGCCGCACTGCGTGCCGATGCCGAAACTATGGCGCGCAAAGACTGGCAGCGTGGCGAACAACGGCTAAAGTCTTTAACCATTAATATCGAACGCGGCAAGGTCACCGCGCCCTCAACATTGAGGGATCGCAGCAATACGGTAATTGCGGCTTTTGACAAAGCCGAGTTAAATGCACTGACAAACCAGCTATTGATTCGCGCACGCGGGGCGGAGGCACTTGCATCATTTGGCAATGCAGAAAAACTAGCCCCAAAAACATTTGAGCGTGCGGAAAAATTATTACAGGCCGCAATTCTCTCAATGCAGCAACAACGCTACGATAATGCGGAAGCAATAAGCCTAGCCAATCAATCCGAGAGCGAATTCAAACACGCTACGCAACTTACGCTGATGGTACAACAGACAAAAAACAAAGAGCTCAGCACCGAAGATCTTCTACTGATCTGGGAAAACCGATTGCTAAAAATTAATGCCGCTGCCGGTCTCGATTACGATGCGCTCAATGGCTGGGATACCACGGCCGACAATATTATCGCCAATATCAATAACGCAAATACGCGAATCACAAGCCTGCAAAGCCTTCTTGTAGAAGGTCGCGATTACATCGGCAGCTTAGAAGAGGAGCTGCGTCTTGCTGATCAACAACTTGGCGGAACTCTTGCCGAACGCGATGAATTAATTGTGCGCCAAGAACAACAGGCTCGCAGTCTCGAACGTCTGACCCAGCTTGAAAAACTTTTCCAGCCCAGCGAAGCATCCGTTGTACGCGAAGGCCGAAGCATTGTGCTACGACTTAGCGGTCTGCAGTTTGCAAGCGGTTCGAGTGTGCTAAACGATGCCTCGATACAACTCTTGAAAAAAGTAGCTCAGGCAGTAGTTTTGTACCCGGATTCTGTGATTCTGGTCGAAGGGCATACTGATGCCAGCGGTCCAAAAGATTTAAACGCACGACTCTCCGAAGATCGTGCAAATACCGTCATGCGCTACATGATTGGCGATATGCGAATTGAGCCGCGGCGTTTAACTGCAATAGGGCATGGCTCTAATCGCCCCATCACCCTCAATAGCTCGGCAGCAGGTCGGGCAGAAAATCGTCGTATTGATCTCGTTATAACGCCAACACCCGAGGCATCAAGAAACCTGGGCAGAATTAACTAGGTATTCCACCAATCGACAATAATTTGCGCGGTTTTGGCATTATAGAAATAGCCATAGCATTTATGCACATTCAGCCCATCAGGGCCACGAAAAAAATTTACGGCTTCATCGTGATTGGTGGCCTCACTTAGGCAGCCCGCCGCCGCCATTGTGTGCTGCATTTCCTTTAATGCTCGATGATGAGCCGTAACTTCGCCGATTGCGGCAATATTACGCCAACGACAAATATTAACAGGAAACTGCTTAACACCTTTATAGTGGGCACCTTTTAAATCCCGCCGTACATAGCTGAGCCCCATCGGGCTACCCATCGAAACAAACGTATCCAGGGTGTCTTCAATGCCTTCTAGGTGACCCAGTTCCCACAGAGCATCATAGGCAATTACCGAACCAAAGCTATGACCAATGAGCATGATTTTTTTATTTTCCTTCCATGCCTCCAGCAATGCCTCCTTAACCATAGAGCGCATCCGGTCTGCGACCCGGTCTGCGTTATCGAAGTAACGGGCAATCTCCGACAGCCTTAGACGCAAAGGTGCCGATGCAAACAAGCGGCCGATAATAGGCATCGAATCGCCCATTGAGTACAACCATCGCTTAACACGTCTATTTAATGAGCCTGCTTCAGCCAGATCGGCTTTCGATGGCTCCACCTTCTTAAGCATCGCATCAATTCCTGACAGGTCAGGCGTAATATCCGCATGCATGCAGTAATACTCAAAGCTCCAGGGCACTACCTGAAACGGCCTCTGGACTTGAGCCATCGATTCCGCTGTTGACGGGCTAAGTTGCTCAACGCCAGCTAACAAACACCGCCACAACGCATCCTGATGATCTTTAACAGGGGGCTTAGGACGAATGCCTGGCACAAAAACAATGACTTTATTCGACTCAATCATGAATTCAGCATAACCGCTAAATGCGTAAGATCAGAAACCTCATGAACGGGCGGTTCAAGATCCGCGGGCCAGACCCGATCACGTCGGTTGACCCAAACGGTGACCATCCCCATAGCTCGGGGTGCTTCAATATCGTTAAGGGGATCATCGCCGGCATGCAGGACTTCTTTGGGCTCAACACCAGCGTGCTTGCATACCGCTAAAAAAACCTTGGGATCGGGCTTCGCCCAGCCAAGATCCCTTGCGGTATAAACCCCATCAAAAAACTCCTCCAAGCCGATAGCAGAAAGATCCGCATTGCCATTGGTTAGTGCCAACAGCCGATGGCTTTGACTCAGCGAACGCAGGGCAGGCTGAACATCTGCATACAAGATCACTTCATTCCGAGCCCGTTGAAACACCGCAACTGCCTCTTCACACAAACTCTCATCATAACCACACATCTGAGCCAAACGACGATAAGTTTGCTCGCGGAGAAAAATCAAATCATGACCTTGAGCCGGATACTCCAGGACAATATTTTCCCGCAATCTACGCAAATCAATAATACTAAAACGTTCCTTGATTCGCGGATATTTTTCGGAGAACCATGCGTAGATCGCTTCCTCAGCATGGCCAATAACAAGAGGCAAGTCCCACAATGTATCGTCAAGGTCGAGGATAACAGTAGTAATATGGCGCATCATTTCTGTGTCACTGGTAATCATTGCGGCCCTGTACACTAGCACTAACACACCGGGTAACAAGGATCTAAGCAAAATTAAGGGCGTCAATATGAAATATCTTCACACCATGGTCCGCGTTAGCGATGTGGATACTTCCCTTGACTTTTACTGCAACAAGCTTGGCCTAATTGAACTCAGCAGAACCAAAAATGAGCAGGGACGATTCACGCTGATTTTTTTAGCTGCGCCTGGGGATGAGGCAGCTCAGATTGAACTCACCTATAACTGGGATCCGGAAACGAACACGAACCCCTATCCTAGTGGCAGAAACTTCGGGCACCTGGCCTATCGTGTGGATGACATTTATACGCTCTGTGAACAACTCATGCGCAGTGGCGTGATCATTAACAGGCCACCACGAGATGGCCGCATGGCTTTTATCAGATCCCCTGACAATATCTCAATTGAATTGCTGCAAGCCGGCGATGCGCTTCTTCCTCAGGAGCCGTGGGTATCTATGCCAAATACTGGAAACTGGTAAAAGAAAAAACCAACAAGCAAAAATTCACTTCACCTAGCCATACTTGCGAACGCGGAATTGGCCTGTCTCAACATTGGTATTGCCTGACTCACCTACAACCACTCTATTACGGCCGCTATCTTTCGCCTCATACAGAGCTTGATCAGCCATCTGGATAGAGCCGGCAAGACTGCGGCTTGCACCCGGATGAATAATTGCCACGCCAATGCTCACAGTCAGATATCCGGTTTCGGGTGCGGCCTCGTGCATAATCGCCAGCTCCTCAACCCGCTTGCGAAGCCGCTCGGGAAGATCGTGACCGTAGCTATTAGCGGGACCGTATAAAATTAGCGAAAACTCTTCACCGCCAAAGCGCGCAGCCATATCCAGTGGTCGCTGAACGCTTTCGCTGATAATTTCTGCCACCTGTTTTAACGCATCATCTCCCGCCTGATGACCGTATATGTCGTTGTAGTCCTTAAATCGATCGATATCAATCATCATGATCGTTAACTGATCGCGCTCGCGCCGTGACTGACGCCACACCCTTTTGCTGTACTGATCAAAACTGCGACGATTGTACAAACTGGTTAGCCCATCACGCTCGGCAAGTTCGGCAAGTAATTTAGACTCAAGAAACGTTTTTCGGGCGTTGTACTCTAGCTGATAAGCACTGTAGCCACCAATAAGATTGACCGCCCCCAACATAAAGCCTTCGAACAGCAACTCATCAACTGGCAGACTCGCGGAAATTGCCGCAGTCATATAGGTAAGCGTTATAATGATGCACACCGCGGATGTTGCTCGGAACTGGATCCCCAGCACCAGCCAGACCATAAATATCCAACCGGTCTGTGCCGCAAAGTAATACGACATGCCTGCTGCGCTGGCCTGTAAATTTACCATCGTACCGGATATACCAATCACTAATGCACTAGCCACAATCATAATGTTATACACATTACGTTGATTGCTGTACGAGAGAACCAGGGTGCATAAAAGCACCGGCGCCATTACGAACAGGGCGACAGACTCCATAGCAAACATCGGATCAGAGCCGATTATATTGGCAAAAACAGCAGCCAACACAATTATCGATAATGAAAACCCTATGGCGAGTCGTGATTTTTGGGCATTTTTTTCAAGGTGATAGCCGCGAAATTCAGGTTCTAAGATATCGATAAAACGCAAACGGCGGAAACCCTTCTTTAACTGCTCCGAATACAGTGAGTTTAGGCCCTGCTCAAATGTTGTTCCAAATTCCATCGTATGGGTTAATGCCTACTTAATTAGTGATAACAACCGGAACCCGCTCTCCGGTAACGACTTAATCATGGCTAGAACAATACTGCCATCGCTGCCCTAATCACCATAATATACGTCACACTTTACGCTTTAGTCGCGTAATTGCCCCCCACATTAATTTGTAAAAAAAAATATAAAACAATGACTTACAAAAAACTTTCAGGGGGCGGAAAAACGTCTGCTGCAAACTGGGCGTTATGTCACACTTTACCCTTGATATAAACGCATTGTCACACCGAAGGCTTCTGCGCTAAGCCAAAGATGATGGCAATCGATGCCGCAACAGCAGCCGATAGATATAGAATGTGACTTCAGGCGGCCTTCAGGATTACTTCAGCACGTGTTACAAACCATTGTTAACGTCAGCGGAATGATCGTCGTTCTCGCACTTGCTATCTGGCCTTTTATGCAAATTGTGCCCGAATCATATGCGGCAACCGGAAACTCCGGTGCATTCTCACAGACCGACGAACCGCAAACTTGCCTCTTGGATACGCCCGGCTACATCTCGGTGGAGATTTATGGTTCATTGGTAAGCAAAATAGACTTAAAGGGCGATAAGCTACGCTGCATCGGTAAGTTGGATGCATTGAACAACCGCAGTCGCTTGGCCTTTTTTACCGGACCTTACTCAGCAGGAATAAATCTGGTTTTTGTTGTTGGACTTCAAGGTGTCAATAACCAAGTAACCCAACCTGGTGTGCCCAGCAACCTGACGGTGCTCAATCAGAACAATGGTCAGTTCTTCAGTACGCAAGGGCTAGGCAGATGCTGGACCGACCTGACCCTCATCCAACTTAATAGCCATGAAGCACCAGCGTATCGCGCCGAAGGCGAACTTTACTGCTCCAGTGCGATAGCCCAGATACAAGGGCCTGGCTCAATCACTATCAACAATTTCCGCTTTGCCGGCGGCTTAGCCGAAAACTATTCCATCACCGCAGAAATGGATACCCCCGAGCGATGAGGCCCGGCTACCGCACATTGCATACCCTTGCAGCACAACGCACCGCCGCGCTGTGTTTGCTGCTGTGTCTCACTGCATTTCCATCCGTGCAAGGTGCTAGCCCATTAAGACTGCTTAGCAAATTTCCTGCGACCAGCATTATTGTCATTAATAGTAATGGCCCCTGTGTTCTGCTCGACGTTTGGGTTGCAACATCTCCGGCGCAGCGGTCTCAAGGGCTCATGTTTATTGAAGAACTTGGGGTTTACGAGGGCATGGTGTTTCTTTACCGACAGCCCGCCGACATCGCCATGTGGATGAAGAACACGCTCATCTCGCTGGATATATTATTTATTCGCGGCAACCAACGAATTGCCAGCATCGCGGAGAACACCACGCCATTGTCCACCGACACAATTTACTCGGGAGAGCCGGTACAGATTGTGCTGGAATTAAATGCCGGCAGCACAAAGCGCTGGAACATTAGCCCGGAAGACTGGATTCTATTTAATGAAAACCCGGCGGATCTGGAACAACCACCGCTGTTTTAGTTGCGCGATCAGCGCCTCAGTATCGCCAACCATCTTGCAATATTAAGCAAACTCATCAGCGAAACGGCCACATAAGTGCAAGCTGCTGCGGTTAAAATGCGCCGCGCATGGGCCTCATCGCCGGCCTTAAGGAATTTGCCTTTCGTCAGCATTGGCAGTGCGCGCGCGAAGCTCGCATCCAGTTCAACGGGCAAGGTTACTAGGTGCAACACAGGCATCAGGCCAAGAAATAAAAAACCCACCAAGAATGTCACGACGCCTGCAACCGGCGCGCGGGTCACCATCGAGACAAATGGTGAGGCTATTAAAATAGCGGCGGCCAGCTTTTCTGCGGGCCCGGCCCAGCCCACTAGGCGATGACGCCAACGCAATGGGGAATACCCCTGATGATCCTGAATAGCATGTCCGACCTCGTGCGCAGCGATGGTCACCGCAGTCAATGAATGAGATTCGTAATTATCCTGACTGAGCCGAACCACCTTCGCTATCGGGTCATAGTGATCGCCCTGGTCTGTTTGCTCGACGCCCACTTTTTGCATACCCAACTGATCGAGCAGATGGCGCGCTAGCTCGGCACCACTGCCCTGATAACGATCTGCAGGAGTGGCATGCTGTTTCATCACCCGCTTCACCCAGAAGCTTGGGCCAAGCACGAGAATCAACACCAAACCGCCCAGAATCAACAAGTGCATAACTAGCCCTCGTCAGGCGTTCCGGCAGGAGCATCCAAACCTGCGGGCATTTGCACCTTGCACTCCAGCTCATAAACCAGGTTGTAGCCAGCGGGGTTGTACTCGGCAAAGCCAAAAGCGCGTCGCTCTGTAATCACATAACCGTCTTTGCACTTCTTTGTTTGCTTTAACCAGCCCTCCAACCATGACATTCGCAACGCCTCGGCCGCGGGATCGCTCTCCGGGTATTGTGAACCTGCTTTTGCCTGAAACTGCAACATATCACTGCCATCGAGTCCATCGAGCAATGCACTGTTGGTGTGACGCACATAATCAGGACTATCATGCAGGCTAGCGCATGCTGTCAAAATTAACACGGCCGTCGCCACACAGATATTTTTCAGCATTACATAGATGTTCATTGCTTGCCTCGTGCAAAAAGGGGTGTTGAGATGAAAATAACGAACTCGAGCCATTAGACTAATAAATCAACCTTGGATGCTTGCTCATAGCTTGTCAATCACTCGCTCACAATCCCAGAGGTTTACCCCACGTTTGCAGCCAAGTAGACTGAAGTCCCAGTCATGGAAAGCACCTAATGAGTGACGCGAACCAACGCACATCATTGCAGAAATTTTTTACCACCGAGGCCATCGGCGGTATGTTGTTGCTGGCTGCTGCCATTATGGCAATGGTTCTCAAAAACTCTGCTTACGGTGAAAGCTACTCGGCATTTCTCGAAACGCCCGTTGCGATCACCATAGGTGTCATGGATGGCGCTCTAGATATTGAGAAACCTTTACTCCTATGGATAAATGATGGCCTTATGGCGATCTTCTTTTTCATGATTGGCATGGAGGTAAAACGGGAGATCTTGATTGGCCAGTTCTCAGATATAAAGCAAACCATTTTGCCAATCATCGCGGGAATTGGTGGAATTGCTGTGCCGGCTATTTTCTACTACCTTCTGACCATCGATAATCCTGAAGCTATTCAGGGTTGGGCCATACCTACCGCTACGGACATCGCATTTGCTCTCGGCATTCTGGCTCTAGTTGGGCCGGGCGTGCCGGTCGCTCTCAAGCTCTTTTTAATGACACTGGCTATTATTGATGATATTGGCGCCCTCGCAATTATTGCTTTTTTCTTCACCAGCAAGCTTTCTGTCACCGCAATTATAGTTTCTGGCATTTCAGTCGCAGCGCTCATTATTATGTCGATGCGCGGGGTTACCCGGCTGGCACCGTACATCGTCGTTGGCTTGATTTTATGGGCATCGGTGCTCAAATCGGGCGTTCACGCAACACTCGCTGGCGTAATTTTGGGTTTCTGCATCCCCATGGGCCCGCGCGAACCGGGCAGGGAAACCGAATCGCCCCTTCAAATGCTAATTCACGAAGTTCATCCTTGGGCTGCATTTTTTATTCTCCCGCTTTTTGCCTTCGCCAATGCCGGCATCTCTCTCGCAGGCATGAAACTGGCGGACCTCTTTACCGGCGTGCCCCTCGCCATCATGGTGGGGTTACTTGTCGGCAAGCAGGTGGGTGTATTCGGTTTCAGTTGGTTGGCTATTAAAATGAAACTCTGCGAATTGCCAGAGGGCATCTCCTGGCAACAACTCTACGGCGCAGCAATATTATGCGGGGTGGGCTTTACAATGAGCCTATTTATCGGGTCATTAGCCTTCGAGGAAGGTGGTGTGCTCGGCACAACCCGGCCAGACAGGCTTGGTATTATTGCCGGATCACTGCTGGCGGGTATCGCTGGGTTTGTGGTGCTTAAACTAGCAACACCAAACAACAAGACATAACAGATAGCGACAAAATTCGACTACCGGGGTTTTTTTCGCGCAGTGGTTTTTCGTCGCCCCTTGCTCGATCTCGAACCATCATCACGTGGCGGTAAGCCATTGTGTTGCGTGAGCAACCGGCCACCTTTCCGACGCCCGTGCGCCGATGCCGAGTTTTTACGTCGCGGCGATTTGTAATCCTTAGCGCTGTCCGGATCATGGGCAGGCACTAAGCTTTCTGGGGCCTCACCAATAAGGTCGGCGCGACCCATGCGTCGCAAGGTTTTTCTCAATAAGGGCCAGTTCTTGGGGTCGTGATAGCGTAAAAGCGCCTTGTGCAGTTTTCGCTGCTCAGGATCTTTTACCGACTCAACCTGATCGCTTTTATACGTCACCCTTCGCAGCGGATTCTTGCCCGACCGATACATTGCTGTAGCAGTAGCCATCGGCGAAGGATAAAAAGCCTGCACTTGGTCTGCCCGAAAGTCGTTGCTTTTTAACCAAAGGGCTAGGCTCAACATATCTTCATCGGTAGTCCCCGGATGAGCGGCAATGAAGTACGGAATAAGGTACTGCTCTTTGCCGGCTTCTTTTGAGTATTGCTCAAACAAGCGCTTGAACTTGTCGTAAGTGCCAATACCGGGCTTCATCATTTTTGACAAAGGCCCTTGTTCGGTGTGCTCCGGGGCGATCTTCAGATAACCGCCGACATGATGGGTTACCAGCTCTTTAACGTACTCCGGATCTTCCACCGCGAGGTCATAGCGCAAACCCGAAGCCACCAGAACCTTTTTCACACCCTTAATATTACGGGCATCACGATACAGCTGCGTTAATGAAGAATGATCGGTATTGAGGTTGGGGCAAATGCCGGGATAAACACAACTGGGTTTACGGCATGCTGATTCAACTTCACGACTCTTGCACGCAATACGGTACATATTTGCCGTCGGACCGCCCAGATCTGAAATAACACCTGTAAAGCCCTTTACCTTGTCCCGAATTGTTTCGATTTCTTTGAGCACCGACTCGGACGAACGACTCTGAATAATGCGGCCCTCATGCTCCGTAATCGAACAGAAAGTACAGCCGCCAAAACAACCGCGCATTATATTCACCGAAAACCGGATCATCTCCCAAGCAGGCAACTTAGCGTCGCCATAGGAGGGGTGCGGGCTTCTCGCATAGGGCAGATCAAACACGTAATCCATTTCAGCGGTAGTCAGTGGTATGGGCGGTGGATTCAGCCACACATCGACATGCCCATGGCGTTGCACCAGTGCGCGGGCATTGCCGGGATTGGTTTCTAAATGCAGCACCCTGTTCGCATGGGCGTAAAGCACCGAATCGTTGCGGACCTTTTCAAACGCTGGTAGACGAATAACTGTTTGCCCGCGATCCAATTTAGGGTGCTCTCTCAGTGCAACGACCTTTGCCGCAATTGCCGAGTCTTCACTCTCTATCTCAATGCCTGCCATAGCTGCATTGCGTCGATCTCGTTCAGAATCCCCCATTTCGCGAATATTGATATAGGGGTTAACAACCTTCTCGACCCGGCCCGGACGGTCGATACGGCTTGAATCAATTTCAACCCAATCAGATGGCGTATTGGTTCTAACAAACGCAGTGCCACGGACATCATCAATTTCCGCCACACTATCGCCGCGGGCTATCCGATGGGCTATTTCTACAATGGCCCTGTCG
>JAQWPD010000050.1 GCA_029245525.1 Gammaproteobacteria bacterium
CAGCTGTTGTTTGGCGGTGTCGCTGTCTTTGATTTCAGATGTTTTTATCAGTATGTGTCGAATTTGCGACTGATCTTCAAATGTTTGGCTAACGCCGCGGAGCGCGTCTAGTTTGATTAAATGGAAACCGGTGCCGCCACGGATGGGCTCAGAGATGTCACCCGCTTGCATGGCTGGAACCACATCGGCAAACAATGTGGGCAGTTCGCTGCCTTTGCGCCAGCCGATACTGCCGCCCTCAAGAGCTTGTTGTCCGTTTGAATAGGTGACTGCCAGCTCAGCAAAGTCAGCACCATCCAGAAGTTCCTCGTATATATCGATAATACTGTCTTCCGCTTCGCTAACCTCTGCAGGGGAGGCTCCTGCAGGCATCGAAATAAGAATGTGCGACAGCTTGTAATCCGTATTTTTTTCAAGGCTCTCTCGTTCAAGGTAGTTAGCGATTTCTCGCTCACTAACTGCAATTCTGGAGAGAACATCTCGTTGTCGAAGGCGCTCAATGATCATTTGTTTGCGAATATCTTCGCGGAACATCGCATAGTTGATGCCCTCGCGAGCAAGCATTTGTGGGAGCTGAATAAGGGTGGTTTCGTTACGCTGCGCAATTGTGCCCAGCGCATCATTAAGTGCTTCATCAGAGATTTGAATACCGGTGCGCGCTGCCCGTTGCAACTGGATCTGCTGAACAACAAGGCGTTCGAGAATCTGCTGGTTGAGGATGTCCGATGGTGGCATTCGTGTGCTGCTATTGGCCAACCGCTCTGTGACATTTCTTATTTCTTGATTCAATTCGCTTTGAAGAACTACGCCGTCATTCACTACGGCAGCAATGCTATCCAGCTGCGTTTGATTGCTGCGTACTTGGGGCGGTGTTGCTGCTATATCCGTGCCCTGAGCGATGCAGTGCTGAGCTAGAAGCATCAGCAGCAAGGCGGCCAGACTATTCAGAACGGGCGAAGATTTTGACGATTGAGTTAATAACATGATGAAGTAAACAATATTGTGATTAGTGCCGCAAGCTTGTTCGCGGCGAAATAACGTGAGATAAAAGATCGCAGTTATAAGTCAGCGTAGCCTAGAATACCACCTTCGAGCTGGCTTCTGACCGAATTGCCGATCTCGGCGAAACCCTTCAGTACAAACTGAATGCCAATTGAGGTGTCATCTTCCTCGATGTCGCGGCTGACCCGCTCGCGATAGATTAGGCGTATGCCCCAGCAGCAGCCACCATACTCTATAGCAGCGAACTGATCGACAAACTGCTCGTCTTCGAGTGAGTAGACGGCCCGACCCAGCAGGTTCCAGCGCTCGTTAACTGCCCAGCCAAAGGACAGCCCCCCTTGATCCAGCGCTGATTCCCGCTGGTATCGATAGTCGGCATTAATCACCGTGCTTTGGCCTGGTTTTAGCTGCAATCGAATATTGCCCTGATCGGTTTGTTGGGCGGCAGCATTCCATTGGTAGCCTGCTTCCAGATTCCAGCTGTCGTAAAGGTCGATCCGCGTCTGCAGCAGGTAATCGCCCGACTTGCTGGTGCGGGGCGTTTCGCCCGGCAGTGTTACCCGCTGATCTGAATAGTATCGGGAAGTACCGATAGTAGCCGTGAGTATTTCACGGCCGCTTGCAGAGCCAAATACACGACTGGTAAAACCCAAGTTGAGTTGATTGGTATCGCCTATTCGGTCGTATTGCAGATAACGATTGGGTCGGAACAATTGCACTAAATTCATGTCCGGCAGAATAGTGTCGAAGACTGGCAGCTCAGATTGATCTTTGTAGGGCACATAAACATATTGTGCTCGCGGCTCTAATGTGACCGTCAGTCCATCAGAGAAGCTTCGTTCAAAGGTAGCGCCACTGTCGAGGCTATAAACACCAGCGGTTACGGATGGCGTGTTGCTTTGATTTTCCGGCTCATTTTCGAGGTTATAGCTGGTGTGGAAAATACTGACCTTTGGCGTTAAGTAGATACCTTTGTAGTCAAACTCATAGCTGATCTCGGGCTCCAGATGGACGCGTAAGCCTTCGACGCTTTCGATACTCCTTTTAAAGTAAGTGGTATCTGTTTCCAGGCGATAGTTTGCACCAAGAAAGCTATTCTGCCAGTCGCCGATGATGGCGAGTTGTGGCAGCCGCCTATAGGGTTCATCGTCATCGGGCAGCAGTTCATCAATTGTTTGGTAGTTCTGGAAACGCATCATTACTGACCAGACAGCGCCGTAGTGTTCAAGAACAGCACTTTGATTCAGTGCTGTTTGGCTTGACGTTGACCAGCGGTTGGCAAAGTCATTGAGGTAGCGGTCATCGGATACTCCGGTAGCATCAACGGCAACCTGCCAATCCTCGGCGATGGCTGTTTTCGACTCGATGTTCCATTCGTAACGATCGGTTCGCGTGATTTCATCGTTGCTCAGATAGTTGCCGGATATTTCTCCGCCGGTGCTTTCTGTTAGCGCACG
Organism: Gammaproteobacteria bacterium; assembly: GCA_029245525.1. Taxonomy (GTDB): domain Bacteria; phylum Pseudomonadota; class Gammaproteobacteria; order Steroidobacterales; genus JABIQA01. The sequence continues at coordinate 2,460 of JAQWPD010000050.1, forward strand.
GACTTCTGCCCCCATCATTAACCCGCGCTTGGACATGTAGTTTGGCGTTAACGTAGCATCGTAGTTGGGCGCAATATTCCAGTACCACGGCGTCAATATTTCTAGACCACGCTGGTTGCTAGTGCGCAGTGTGGGAAGTAATAAACCGGACTTGCGCTGATTGGATATAGGGTAAGTAGCGTATGGCAAATAGAGTACGGGAAGGCCTTTCAAACGAAGCGCAGCGCTTCTGGCGCTGGCTTTTCCCTTGTTAGTGTTGAGCGTGATCTGTTTGGCAGTGAGCGACCACACCTCATTGTTTTCAGGGCAGGTGGTGTACTTCACATCTTTAAGAATTGCAATGCCGGCTTGTGAAACAGAAACCTCAGTGGCAGTGCCTCGTGCATTAATACGACTAAAGGCGTAAGCCGAGTTGTTAACAGTGAACTCGCCCGGGTTGGCGTTATACCTCGCCGACTCACCGGTTATCCATATATCCTGGCTGATCAGCTCAACATTGCCTTGCACGATGATATTTTCGCTGTCGGTTTCGACGCTGGCATTGTCTGCACTCAAGCTGAAGTTGCTGCCGCTCAACTGATCAGCTGCACCTTCGCCACCCAAGGCTGACAGCTTACTGGAGTAGTCGGTGCTCGCTGGCGTGGCAAATCCACACATACCCTGAGCATTCAGTATGACTGGCATTAGGGTTAGCGATAGGCTGAGTATGAGGCGAGTGAGGCGCACGAGCAGTATTTGTCATCCGGTATACGAAGAGCACATCTCCGTAAACCCCGTGTTTGAGTGGTTAATCCGGATCCGTTCCGGCGTCATTTGATTATAGCCATATGAGCAGGAAGCGTCTGCGTTTGTTGTGCGCCGACGCAACCTTGGAGGTACTATTCACCGTATCAGCAGATGCTCAAGGTCTTACGAAGATGAAAGCGATGATTCTGGCTGCCGGCCGTGGTGAGCGGATGCGCCCTTTGACTGATCTAGTCCCTAAGCCGTTGCTGGAGATTGATGGTAAATCTCTGATTAATAGAAATATTGAGTCATTATTGGCTGCAGGAGTGCGGGACTTTGTGGTAAATACCGCTTGGCTCTCAGAAGCACTGCATTCTGCTCTGGGAGACGGGTCTGCGCTCGGCGTCCGGATTGTTTATAGCGATGAAGGGGTCAGCGCACTGGAGACCGGGGGCGGAATAAAAAAAGCGCTGCCGCTTTTGGGCGCTAAACCATTCTGGCTGGTAAATGCTGATGTGCTGTCTGATTATAGCTACCCATTAAAGAAACTGGGGCCCGGCGACCTCGCACACCTCGTGTTGGTGCAGAATCCGCAGCACAACCCCCGAGGTGATTTTGCTCTGCGCGAGGGTCGCGTGATTGAGCCCGTTGGCGCAGACGATTCGCGCTATACCTTTGCTGGTATTTCACTTCTTAGTCCGGAGTTGCTTCGTTTGGCGCCTGCCCGAGATGCCTTCCCATTGGCGCCTTTACTGCGTGCGGCAGCGATGGAAGGCAGCGTGGCTGCTGAGTTATATCGTGGCTTGTGGATGGACGTTGGCACAGCAGATCGATTGCGCCTCGCGGACGAAGTGCTCAGCGGGCGCTAGTCTCCGTGCTATTAAGGCCTGTGTGTCATTCGCTGTTGCTTCGCTGAAGAACCAGCCGCAAATGCGGCAACAACATGTTACTCACCTCTGAGAGACTTTGGGCAGTGCTATTGGTCGCTAGCAGATCATTGATACGAACTGTGTCCAGCCCTGAATAGCCGCAAGGATTAATACCTGCAAATGCATCCGGTGCATTGCTGACATTAATTGCCATGCCATGATAGGTATAGCCTCGTTTTACCCGGATACCGAGACTCGCAATTTTTTTTCCACTGACATAAACCCCTGGTGCTCCGGTCCTGCAGTTTGCATTAATACCATAGTCCTCGAGCATTTGGATAATCGCCAGCTCCATGCCTCGCACCAGGCCTTTGACTGGCAGCTTCATCCGCTTAAGGTCAAGCAGCAGGTATACAACGAGCTGGCCAGGCCCATGCCAGGTGACCTGGCCACCGCGGTCCGTCTTCACGACCGGCGTGTCACCGGCACTAATGATGTGCTCAGGTTTGGCGTTAGTGCCCAGAGTGATTACCGACGGGTGTTCAGTAAACCAAATCTCATCCGCAGTCTCTTTAGTGCGTGCCGCCGTAAAATCCTGCATGCGACGGTAGGTGTGGGCATACTCAGTAAGCCCGTTATTTCTGATAATGAGTTTTGGCGGTTGCTCCGCAGCAGATACGCTCACTATAGCGTTTGCTCTAAAGACTCATCAGGACGTGCTCGTGATCGGTCATGGCCTGATAGATCCGGTCGAGCTGCGCTTTGCTGGTGGCATTGATAGTGATGGTAACCGCTATATAGTTACCATTCTTACTCGGGCGCATGCTGACGTCGTCTGCAGATAGTGCGTCGGCAAGGGGCGCAAATAGCTCGTCGATTAATGCCTGCAGATCGACTTCCGCCCGCACCATCATTTTGATTGGGAAGCGACAAGGGAATACAAGTAATGTTTCTTCAGTCATGAGTTGCTCGGAGTTACGCGACCTGTGCTATTCAGTCAGGTGCCGCTGACAGTTTCAGCTTACTGCTTTTTAGCAGCTTCATAAAGCGCGTATAGCTTTTTCCAAACCGGCCCGGGAATGCCGCTGCCGACAGCTTTTCCATCGATTTGTATTACCGGAACTATGCCTTTGGTTGCGCTGAGCAGGCAGATTTCATCGGCTGCTAAAAGTCGATCTTGCGAAATTATTTCATCCTTACATTTGATTCCGGCCTGCGCAGCCAGTTCGAGTACCATCGCCCGTGTAGTGCCGGGCAACAATTGGTTGCTATTGGGGCGACTGATAACTGCACCCGACTCCACCGTTAATACCGATGCTGAGCCCGCTTCTGTGAGAACCCCGTCTTTGATTAGAATGGCATCATCGGCACCGGCATCACGAGCTTGTTGCCTGACCATGATATTGGCAAGTAGCGATGTTGATTTGATATCACAGCGCAGCCAACGGTTGTCTTCAAGCGTAATAACGCTAATTCCGCTGGTGTCTTTGGGGCTTGCAACAATCGGTGTCGCCATTGCAAATACGGTGGGCGTAATATTAGACGGATAGAAATGATCTCTGCCATCTTCTGCCCCCCGGCTTACCTGCAAATAGATGCCAATATCGCCGCCACCGTTTTTTAGGATTAGCGTGTCTATAATGTTGATCCACTCAGCCTTGCTATGAGGGTTACGGATCTGCAGTTCCTGCAAGCTGTTATCCAGGCGAATCAGATGATTCTGGAGCAACAAGGCCTTGCTGCCAAAGACGGGAACAACTTCATACACCGCATCGGCAAATAGAAACCCGCGATCAAAAGGTGATATGCGCGCCTCCGCTTTCGGCTGATAGTTGCCATTTACATAGACAATAGATAATGCATCAGCCATTTGGCGGATCCTGAGTTTAGGTGACGGAAGGGTTTGCTTAATTCAACAATAACATGACCCAGTCAGTCAGCCGTCCCAGTATGCCAGCTTCTTTGACGTTGGCTGTTGGGTAGAGTCCGACACTGGTGATCTCTTGACCATCGAGGGTGATGCTGAGATTGCCAACCATGACGTCGCGCTCCAGAGGCGCTTCCAGAGATGTTGGCACTGAGCTAGAAGCGCTCAGGCGCTCAAAGCTGCCGCGTGGAATGGCGATAAATAAATCATCGCGGGTGACCAGCGGTACGATTTCTGGGTCGCCATACCAAACGCGCTCTTCAGCAACAGGTTCGCCGGCCGAGTAAAGTAGTCGGCTTTCGAAAAAACGGAACCCGTAGTTCAGCAGAGCTTGCGAGTCATTGGCTCTTGCTGAAGAGCTGCTGGCACCAAGCACAACTGAAATAAGGCGCATGTCTTCGCGTTTTGCAGATGAAACCAGGCAATATCCAGCGGCCTCGGTATAGCCGGTTTTGAGACCATCAACGCTCGCATCACGCCACAGCAGCGCATTGCGGTTGTCTTGTGTAATGCCGTTGTAGGTGAACTCCTTTTGCGAGTACCAGGCATAGTACTCAGGGAAGTCTCGAATGATAGCGTTGGCCAATTTGGCAATATCTGCTGCGGTGGTGTAGTGATCCGCGTCCGGCAGACCGGTGCTATTTCTGTATTGTGTATCGAGCATGCCGAGCTGCTGAGCGGCTTGGTTCATTAGTTCGGCAAAGGTCGCTTCGGTACCTGCCACATATTCTGCAATGGCCACGCTGGCATCGTTGCCAGATTGGATGATCATGCCCTGCAGCAGCAGATTCATCGGGACCCATTTATCCACTTCAATGAACATTCGTGAGCCCTGAGTGCGCCATGCTTTCTCGCTTACCAGTACCTCATCAGTCAGGCTTATTTGTCCTGATTTTATAGCATTAAATGCGACATACGCAGTCATCAGCTTGGTGATACTCGCTGGTTCCATGCGTTCGGAAGAGGCTTTTTCTGCAAGTATTTGGCCGCTGTTATAGTCAATCAGTAGGTAGCCTTTAGCCGTTAACGGAGGCGCTGAGGGTACTTGTGCTGCGCTAAGCAACGGACTTAGAGCCAGAAACAGGGCGAGATAGATTCTTGAAGGCTTAAATTTCATAAGACTGGAGGGCCATGAAGACAGAGGGATCATTATTCTATCGATTCTTGCCGGTTTTCTCGACCTTTAAAGTCTTGAGCGACATGCGTGCCTTAACGCGGTTCGACCACAAGATGCGGCTGCGTGATTTCAAGTGCGCTCATCTTCTGAGCGATGGCATCGTATTCTTGAACATCTTTGATAGGTCCGATACGGACCTTATAGAAACCATTTTCGTCATATATAGAGATATCTCTGATTCCTCTGCCGCTGACGCGATCAGCCAGTCGCTGAGCATTGGCACGTTCGCCGAAGGCCCCCACCTGCATGTAGATTGCACCGAAGTCGCTGGCCGAAGTTTCATAGCTGACAGGTTCATTGCGACTGGAGTTGCCGATACTTTCAACGCGGACCATCGTCGTGCCGTTTTGAATCATATCGAGATTTTTTGCAGCAGCGTAGGACATGTCGATAATGCGATTATCGACGAATGGGCCTCGATCGTTAACACGGACAACAACACTGCGTCCGTTACGCAGATTGGTAACGCGTACGGTGGATGGCAGCGGTAAGGTTTTGTGCGCGGCTGTCATGGCATGCATATCGTAATCTTCGCCATTGGACGTCAGTTTTCCATGAAACTTTTTGCCGTACCACGATGCAACACCTTCCTGTTTATACCCTTTGCTGCTCGAGAGCACATAGTAGCGTTCGCCATACACTTCATAAAATGGGTTATTGCCTTTAAGGCTTTTTGCATTGTCATTGCCGCCGGATATCCGTTTATTGGTTGACGTGCAGCCGAAGACGAATGCCGTGCTCAATATAGCAATAAGAATGAATCGTCCAGCATCATGTGCAGCAAAGCTTCTGAAGGCCTTCATACAATTAGCAGTTCTAATTCGAGGTTGCATGTTTATTCGTGGCTCGGTTATTGCGGACAAATGTTACGGATGATTTTAGTTGGGTTGCGCAGCCACCGCTTCTGCAGTGCGTTCTGCTAATGCCTCGCCCAGTTGGTAGGCCGCTAGACCATACATGACGCTGTGATTGTAGCGCGTAATGACGTAGAAATTATGCAGGCCGATCCAGTATTCAGGCCCGGCTCTGCCTTCCAGAACAATCAGGTTAGCCGGCGTGCTATCCGGTAAATCTGATTCAAACAGTAAACCCATGCCGCGCAGCTCGCCCAGTGTTTTATTGGCTTTTCGCTCATTTTTTGATTTCAGTGGTGGATGACCTGCTGGTAAGGTCGCCTGTATAGCCACCTCCTCGCCATCATGCCAGCGATGGGCTTTAAAATAGTTGCCCACGCTGTTTAAAATATCATCCCAGTTAGTTAACAGGTCTCGACGTCCGTCTCCGTCGCCATCAACCGCGTACGCGCGATAGCTGCTTGGAATAAACTGCGGCGGGCCCATGGCGCCCGCATAGGAGCCTTCGATACTCTCAATGGGCAGCTGTTCTTCGCGCGAGAGTAGAAAGTATTCTTTCAACTCATTACGGAAGAACGTGGCTCTTGGCGGGTAATCGAACGCGAGTGTTGATAGCGCATCAACCACACGATAGTTGCCGGTGATCCTTCCATAATAGGTTTCAACACCGACAATACCGGCAATCATGCGCATCGGTACGCCAGTTCTTTCAGAAGCCTGTTGGAGAGTCTCTTCACGCAGCATCCAGAAGTCGACGCCTTCGTTGATTCGTTGGTCGGTAATAAAAATATCGCGATATTCATACCATGGCTTTACTTTTTCCGCTGGTCTGCTCATAGCATCAATAATGCTTTGTTTTGTTTCTGCGTTAGCGATAACTTCTGAGACAAAATCTGCATCAAAGCCGTATTGCGAGGTCATTTCCTCGATGAATACTGTGCGGTCATCAGCACTCGCGGTTGTTGTAAGCAACGCTATGACGGCAGATGCGAGGACGGCGCGAACTGGAAGCAAGGTTATCATCTGGGCAAAAGTCTCCGGTGGGTGTGAATGGACATCAGAATACCGAATCCAGCCATGAGCGTCACTAGCGAAGTGCCGCCGGCACTAATAAGTGGCAGCGGCACGCCGACGACCGGAATAAGGCCTGTGACCATGGCTGAATTTACAAACACGTAAAAAAAGAATGTAAAACTGATACTGCCTGCCAGCAGGCGGGAAAAAGTGTCTTGTGCCGTTGCCGCAATATAAAAGCCACGGCCAACTATCGCGAGGTACAGCAGCAATATACTGATGGCTCCGAATAGACCAAACTCTTCGCCAATGATCGCAAATATAAAGTCAGTTGATCGCTCCGGGAGAAACTCCAGTTGCCCCTGACTGCCGCTTAGCCAGCCTTTGCCAAACACGCCACCGGAACCGATAGCTATTTTCGATTGAATGATGTGATAGCCCGCACCCAGTGGATCTTTCTCCGGGTCGAATAGCGTTAGTACGCGCCGCTTTTGATAATCATGCATCACAAAGAACCACAGCACCGGCAGTGCAGCGCCGACAATCGCGATTGCAGAGAAAATATAAATAAGCCCAAGACCGGCAAGAAAAACTATTGTTGCTCCGGTGAGTCCGATCAGGATTGCCGTACCTAAGTCGGGTTGCAGCAGAACCAACACCATCGGCACCGCGATGAGTATCAATGTCGAAATAATCAGTAAGGGTGATGGGGGAAGCGCTCGCGAGTGCAATAGCCAAGCAAGCACAGCCGGTAATGCAAGTTTCATTATTTCGGATGGCTGAAAGCGAAAGCCTATGTCTATCCAGCGTTGCGCGCCACCGCCGCTGACACCGCCGATAAGGACAAATGCCAGCATGGCAAGGCCTGCTGCGTACAGCCATGGAGAGCCACGTCGCATCCATGCCGGATTGATTTGTGCAATGAGCAGCATGATGCCAAGTGCCAGCAGTATTTTTAGCGACTGCCCATACATGAAGCCACTGCTTGCGTCGGATGCGCTATAGAGAATAGCCCCGCCCGCCAGCAACGTGGCAAACACCAGTGCCAGCAATATCGGGTCGATGTGCAGGCGTTGCAGAATATAATCAAGATTGCTCTGACCACTGCTATTGCGCTTATCGTCGATAAAGATCACTGTGCGCTTGCTTCCATGCCTGCTAACTCTCGTGGTATTAAATAAGCATCCATTACTGCTCTGGCGATTGGGGCTGCAACCCCGCTGCCGCTGCCGCCATTCTCTACTACGACTGCAATGGCAATCTGGGGTTCCTCAATAGGGGCAAAAGCAACGAAGAGAGCGTGGTCGCGCATGCGCTCGGTCACTTCTTCGGCATCGTATTCTGTGTCTTGGGCCAGAGTAAAAACCTGTGCAGTTCCGCTCTTGCCGGCGAGCGTATAAGGCGCTTGGTAACCGATAGATCTTGCGGTGCCCTTGGGGTCTGTTATAACGCCGCGCATTGCCTCGATGATTTCGTTCCAATCGCGCTGAGATATGCCACTGATAGCTGCTTTTTCGATATGCGGCTGTTCGCTGATTTCACCACTTAACGAATCTTTTATGGCCTTAACCAGAATGGGTTGAAATCGTTTTCCGCGAGTTGCCAGAGCAGCCGTAGCCTCGGCAAGTTGCAACGGTGTGGTCAGTAGGTATCCCTGACCGATACCGGTAATAACGGTTTCTCCTGGAAACCAGACTTGGTCCTGTTGGTCTCTAAAGTTGGCACGTTTCCACTCGCGTGATGGAATAAGGCCCGCGGCTTCGCCGCCTATATCAATGCCCGTGGGCTCGCCGAGACCGAACTGCTTTAGCATCGGCGCAATATTATCAATATCAAGTTCAACGGCCAATTCGTAGAAGTAGGTGTCGCAGGATTGGGCAATCGCATCATGCAGATCTACCATGCCATGTCCCTCTGGCTTCCAGTCTCGATAACGGTGTGTTTTGCCCGGTAGCGAGTAGTAACCACGACAAAGTATTTTGCGTCCCGCAGTAGCGGCTTTTTGATCAAGTCCGGCAAGCCCGATAATAGGTTTGATAGTGGAGCCGGGAGGATAGCGCCCGCGCAGTGCTCTATTAAACAGTGGCTGATCGAGGTCGTCCCGCAAGGCCTTATAGTTTTTAGTGCTAATGCCGCCGGTAAATTGGTTGGGATTAAATGCAGGTGCGCTAGCAAAGACCAGCACCTCGCCGGTGTTCGGATCTACTGCGACCACGGATCCGCGTCTTCCATTTAATGCTTGTTCGGCGGCAAGTTGGCTGGGTAGATCGAGTGTGAGGATAATATCTTTTCCGGGCAATGAAAGTTCGCTGTTTAATGGCCGAATAATCCGCCCATGCACGTTCACCAGTTCTTCGCTGCGCCCCGGAGTGCCGTGCAGGTCAGCTTCATAAGAGCGTTCGACCGCGGTTTTTCCGATATAGCTTGTGCCTGCATAGGTCGCGGCATCGAGCCTGTCTTTGTCATCGATGCTGATAGCACCCATGTAACCCAAGGCATGAGACGCGATGCTGCCATTGGGGTAATTTCGCGCCAGACCCGCCCGCACTTCAACGCCGGGAAAATAGGGGCGCAGGACAGCAAAACGTGCTACATCTTCCTCGCTGAGGCGCTGTCGTATTGCAATTGTTTCGAAGCGGCGGCGACTTTTAATCAGCTCGCGAGTCGCATCGAGTTTGTCGGCGCGAATGAGTTTTTCCTGCACCAGACGATTCAGTGTGTCTTCGATATCCGGAACCTGTTCCGGGGTTAAGTCGATGTGCCATGCAGGTAGGTTTTCGGCGAGAACGTCACCGTTTCTGTCGTAGATCAGACCGCGGGTAGGCGGCAGTGCTTTTACACGAATCCGGTTGCCCTGCGATTGTGCCGAGTAATATTCGTAGCGAACCAGCTGCAGGTTCACCAATTGGGCAATCACAATCATTGTCAGGATAATGGCAATGGCTGCACAGATAGCAATGCGAGATCCGGTCAGTTGCTGTTCCTGCCAGTGATTTTTAAGTTGCGATAAAGGTCTCATTATTTAGAACAAACTCGACTTGCGATTTTCAGCTATGTAGCGCAGGCGATCCATCAGCCCCATGACAAACGGCCAAAGCAGCGTTCCAGTAATAACCGGAAACGCACGGCTGTATCCTGTCGAGGGCAATCCGGCTATGCCATCAATCCAAAAGCTAACGAAACTGCTGATAGTTAAAAGAGCAAATACGCTGGCGCTAAGTTGTAGCAGAGGGAATATTCTGATTTGCAGATAAAAGCGGGACGTCAGAAAGGCAACCAAACTGAGTGCCAGCGCGTTCTCCCCCAGCAGTGAGCCACAGAGAATATCCAGAGCGAGACCGCTGAAAAATGCGGTAATGATGCCTATTTTGCTAGGCCACATCATGCACCAGTAGATTAATACCAAGGTAAGAAAAGGCGGTCGCCAGATGTTGAGCATTTCTGGCAGCGGCAACACCTCAAGCATGAGTGCAACCAATAGCGATGCAATGGCGGGCCAGAGTTTTACGCTTCTTGCCATCTATTCGTCTGCCCCGGCTGTCGTCGTCGGTGGCTTTGCAGTGTCGGCCGCGGGGGTAAGTCCGGCGAGTGGCTTTTGTGTTTTTACGACCAGAACTTCGCGGATACGATTGAGCAATGCAATGGGTTTGGCATTAATTTCGAGAAAGGCCTGCCCGGGATTGCTGCGGACGCTGCTGACGATGGCCACTGGGTAACCCGCGGGAAATGTGTCGCCAAGTCCTGAGCTGATAAGTAAGTCGCCCTCAATGATATCGGCATTGCGTGGTAGAAAAGGCAGGCTCAAGTTGTCGATTTCACCAGTGCCTACTGCAATCGAACGCAAACGGTTGCGCAGCAGTTCAATAGGAATCGCGTGGTCGGCATCGGTAATGAGCAGGGCTTCAGCCGACACCTGTCGGTCACGGGTAACCTGACCAACTACACCTTGTGCATCGATAAGCGCTTCTCCAACCTGAACGCCATCGAAACTGCCCTTGTTAATCAGTACCGATTGTCGGAAGGGAGTCATGTCGATGGCTACAATTTCGGCAATCAATACTTTGTCACTGAGTTTTTCGGTGCTATCGAGCAGGGCTCTAAGCCTGTTGTTCTCCGCTTTAAGCGCCGAGTAAGTTTGCAATAACCCGCTCATAATGAGCTGCTGCTCTTGCAGTCGAGCGTTTTCTTCCTGCAATGCCTCGCGGCTGGACAGGGTATCGAAGAGCCAGTCGCTGGCTGATGATGGAGCGCTAACCGCGTAGACAATTGGTTGGACGATGAAAGACAGTCCTTTGCGGATCTCCACAAGATGCTTGTTTTCTTGGTCGAGCACCATGAGCGTCACGCAAAGCACAGCGATCAGCGCAAAGCGTAAGCCTGCGCTGCTGCCTCGGAACAACCCGGGGTCATGTTCCGTGGTGGACCGTGCCATGCCAATAAACACCTTTGCAACAACAAGTTTGCATGATGATTGACGCGGGCTGCAGTATCAATGTTTAGTCGGGGTTATTTGCCCTGATTTGCAGCGATGAAAACCGTTGCGGCCGGTTATGAGGCCGATGACCAAAGCTGTGGGGCTTTAATCGAGGGCAAAAGCACCAGGCCCGTGTTCGTCGATGAGTTCAAGTACACGGCCGCCGCCACGAGCGACACAGGTCAGAGGGTCGTCTGCCAGGACAACCGGCAGGCCGGTTTCTTCCATCAGCAGCTTGTCAAGATCACGCAACAGCGCGCCACCGCCCGTCAGTACAATGCCACGATCCGCGACATCAGAGCCAAGTTCGGGCGGGGTTTGTTCCAGCGCGCTCTTTACCGCGCCAACGATGCCCTGCAGCGGCTCTTGCAATGCTTCAAGGATTTCGTTGCTGTTGAGACTAAAGGCTCGCGGTACACCTTCGGACAGGTTGCGACCACGAACCGACATTTCAAGAACCTCATCCCCCGGATAGGCAGAGCCGATTTCATGTTTAATGCGTTCTGCCGTAGCCTCTCCAATAAGGATACCGTAGTTGCGACGCACATAATTCAGAATGGCATCATCGAAACGATCACCGCCGATGCGCACAGATGCTGCATAAACGATACCGTTAAGAGAGATAACAGCCACTTCAGATGTGCCGCCACCAATATCCAGTACCATGGAGCCGCGTGCTTCATGCACCGGCATGCCTGCACCAATAGCTGCAGCCATGGGTTCGTCAATAAGAAATACTTTGCGGGCGCCGGCGCCTTCCGCAGATTCTTTAATAGCGCGGCGTTCCACCTGAGTTGAGCCGTAAGGCACGCAAACCAGAACTCTTGGACTGGGTCGGAAAAAGCGATTGCCGTGGGCTTTGGCAATAAAAGTCTGCAGCATTTTTTCGGTGATTGTGAAATCAGCGATAACGCCGTCTTTCAGGGGCCGGATTGCGGTGATGTTGCCCGGTGTGCGGCCCAGCATATTTTTGGCCTCGGCACCTACTGCAACAATACTCTTGCCTTTGCCCGGTTCATCACGGATAGCGACAACAGAGGGTTCATCGAGCACAATCCCCTGAATACGGACGTATATAAGTGTATTTGCCGTTCCAAGATCTATGGAAAGGTCGTTAGAGAAGTATCCGAAAAGACTTTTGAACATTTCGAGGCAGCTTATGACCAATAGGTGAATTGGTCGCTACTCTAGCAACGAGGGGGAAATCGGGCAAGCGCAGGTGTATCATTGCGCTCCTTTAAACCCGTATGCAGGTGTTTTCATGCCCTTGTCAAAGCAGGATATAGACCATATAGCCCGGTTGGCTCGCCTTGAGGTGGCGCCACAGGAGAAGGGTGATTACGCAGAGAAACTGTCGCAGATCATAGAGTTGGTCGAACAGTTGGGCGCGATAGATACCACCGGTGTGGTGCCGATGGCGCATCCGCTGGATATGGTTCAGCGGCTAAGACCGGATTCGGTCACCGAGACGGATCAGCGTGATTACTTGCAGCAGAATGCGCGTGACACTGAAAATGCCTTGTATATCGTTCCCAAAGTTATTGAGTAACGCATTGCCGCGCCGCATACGTTGGTGCTGACTGATGCAAACAGAGAGACCTATTGACACGATGAGCACTCTGCTTCCCGATTTTGCTGAAATGGCCCGGGCGTTACGCGCCGGTAAAGTCAGCAGCCGTGAACTAACCGGCGATTGTCTGGCACGTATAAAGCGTCACGACAGCTCACTTAACTCATTTATATCGGTTTACCCCGAGCAGGCCCTTGCTGCGGCGGATGCCGCCGATAAGGCTATCGCCTCAGGCAGTGCCGGGCCGCTCACCGGCATTCCGATGGCTCATAAAGATATTTTTTGTGCTGAAGGCACCCGCACCACAGTGGGTTCTAAGATGCTCGATAACTTTGTTTCACCCTACGATTCGCGGGTCGTGAGTGGTTTGGCAGCGGCGGGTATGGTTTCAGTGGGCAAAACCAACATGGATGAGTTTGCGATGGGCTCTTCCAATGAGACCAGCTATTTTGGACCCGTGAAAAACCCGTGGGATCTGCAGCGCTCACCAGGAGGCTCATCCGGTGGTTCAGCAGCCGCAGTTGCTGCAGGCCTGGTGCCTGCCGCAACCGGCACCGATACGGGCGGTTCAATTCGTCAGCCGGCGGCGCTCACCGGTCTTACCGGCCTCAAACCCACCTATGGCAGAGTTTCCCGCTATGGCATGGTGGCGTTCGCTTCCAGCCTGGATCAGGCCGGCACCCTGACCCGCAGCGCCGCTGACGCCGCGCTAATGTTGGGTGCAATGGCCGGTTTCGATGAGCGTGATTCTACCTGTGCGAATGTCCCGGTGCCTGATTACTCGGCTACGCTGAATGACTCCTTGCAGGGTAAAACCATCGGTGTGCCCAAAGAGTTTTTTGATGATGGGCTTGAAGCGGGCTGTGCTCAGGCAGTGCAGGATGCAATTGCGGAGTACCAAAAATTAGGCGCGACAGTTAAAGAGGTCTCGTTGCCCAATCTTGCGATGTCAGTGCCGGTGTATTACATCGTGGCACCTGCAGAGTGCTCGTCGAATCTGTCGCGGTTTGACGGAGTGCGTTTTGGTTATCGCACCGAGTCGACCGGTGATTTGGCCGACATGTATACGCGCACTCGCAGCGAAGCGTTCGGTGCTGAAGTGAAACGACGCATCATGACTGGTGCTTATGTGCTCTCTGCCGGTTACTACGATGCCTATTATTTGCAGGCGCAAAAAGTGCGGCAGCTGATCAGCGATGATTTGAGTCGTTGCTTTGCCGAAGTGGATCTTATCATTGGGCCGACCACGCCCACGCCAGCATTTAAGCTGGGCGAGAAGATGGGCGATCCTGTGCAAATGTACCTGAACGATATGTATACCATAGCCGCCAATCTGGCAGGCCTGCCGGCCATCTCAGTTCCCTGTGGGACCTCGCAGAATCTGCCTGTTGGCCTGCAGTTAATAGGCACACAGTTTGCCGAGGGTTTGTTGCTCAACTGCGCTCATCAGTATCAGCAGGCAACCGACTGGCATCTGCGCACACCCGAAATATCCGGAGGTGTGGCATGAGTTGGGAGGTTGTCATCGGGCTTGAGATTCATGCACAGCTCGCCACTAAGTCAAAAATTTTCTCTGGCGCTTCGACTGCTTTCGGTGCGCAGCCCAATGCCCAAGCTTGTTTAGTGGATCTCGGCTATCCAGGCGTTTTACCGGTGCTGAATGAGCAGGCTGTAGCTATGGCTGTGAAATTCGGTGTAGCTGTTGGCGCTGAAATTACGAGGCGTTCAGTGTTTGCACGCAAAAACTATTTCTACCCTGACCTTCCTAAGGGCTATCAGATTTCGCAGTTTGAGCTGCCGATTGTTGGTAATGGTCAGCTCACAATTAAGCTTGAAGACGGAACCGAGAAGGTGGTGGGTATTACCCGTGCGCACCTTGAAGAGGATGCAGGCAAGTCGCTGCATGACATCTTTAGTGATCGCACTGGTATTGATTTGAATCGGGCCGGCACACCGCTGCTTGAGATTGTTTCCGAGCCGGATATGCGCAGTGCCGCAGAGGCCGTGACTTACATGCGTAAAATTCACCAGATTGTGCGTTACCTTGGTGTTTGTGATGGGAGCATGCAGGAAGGCTCGTTTCGTTGTGATGCTAATGTGTCAGTTCGCCCGATGGGTCAGGAAGAGTTGGGCACCCGCACGGAGCTGAAAAATATCAACTCGTTCAGGTTTGTCGAGCGCGCTATTAATTTTGAAATTCAGCGGCAGATAGACCTGATTGAAGACGGTGGTACTGTGACTCAGGAAACCCGGCTTTATGACCCGGATAAAGATGAAACCCGTTCGATGCGCAGCAAAGAGGAAGCCAACGATTACCGTTATTTTCCCGACCCTGATTTGTTGCCCGTGGTTATTGACGACGATTTCATCGCCGCCATTAAAGCTGAGTTGCCAGAGCTGCCCGCGGCCAAGACCATTCGGTTTGCCGAGAGCTTTGGCTTAAAGTCGGCTCAGATTGAGACGCTGGTGGGAGATGTTGATATGGCAGCCTACTTTGAGCAGGTGGTAGGCGAGGGGGCGGATCCACGCCTAGCCGCTAACTATGTGCTTGGTGATTTAACCGCTGCGTTAAATAAAGACTCGCTCGAGATTGCTGTGAGTAAGATCTCTGCTGTCGATATGGCAGGATTAATTAAACGGGTTATGGATAACACGATCTCCGGAAAAATCGCGAAAGAAGTATTTGAAGCAATGTGGAGTGGGGAAGGCAGTGCAGACGCAGTTATCGAGAGCAGGGGCCTGAAGCAGATTACCGATACCGGCGCTATTGAAGCCGCTGTTGATCAGGCGATTGCTGATAATCCGCAGCAGGTTGCGGAGTTCAAAGGTGGCAAAGAAAAGGTTCTCGGCTTTTTTGTGGGCAAGGTTATGCAGCTTACCCAGGGTAAGGCGAATCCGGGTCAGGTTAATAAGTTGCTCCGTGACAAGTTGAGTGCCTGAGCATGATTGTGGCTAAAGACACGCTGCGGCGTTTTATTTTTGAAGGTGAGGATATTCTTGGGAGCATCGTTCGTCTGGACGATGTTTGGGATACTTTGCGTACAGCAGACAATTATCCATTGCAGATAGAGCCATTGGTCGGCGAGGCCGCGGCTGCTGCTGCGTTACTCGGTCGAAGTCTTAAGTTCGATGGCCGGCTTACTTTTCAGGTTCAGGGCGCAGAGCATTTGCGATTACTGGTTATGCAGACGGACAACAAGCTTAATTTACGCGGTATTGCCCGTTATGGCGACAAGCTGCCGGAGTATTTTACTGAGCTTGTAGAAGGCGGGCTGTTGACCATCACAATAGAATCAGATGGTATGGGAGGCAAGGCTGAGCGCTATCAAAGCGTGGTGCCGCTCTCTGAAAAAACGCTGGCTGACTGCCTCGGGGTTTACTACCGTCAGTCGGTGCAGTTGCCCACAGTGTTATTACTGGGTGCCAGTCATCAGCGTGCCGCTGGATTAATGCTGCAGGCAATGCCGGAGCGGAAGCCTGGCAGCGGTCGCTGGAAGCGGTTGGTTGAAGAGCTTAAAGGCATGGATGTGCTGCGGATGTCCGGGTTAGATGACAGCGCGCTTTTGTCGATGCTGTTTCCTCAAGATGATATTCGTCTGTTTACGCCAGAGCCGGTTGCCTTCTGCTGCGATTGTTCCAATGAGCGAATTGAGAATATGCTGCGGATGTTTGGTGTGGATGAGTTGTCGTCATTGGCATCTGATCCGGGTCCTATCGAGATCCGCTGCGAATTCTGCAACAAGGGGTACGAGGTCTCCGGCGAACGCGTGGGTAGGCTGATTGCCGATATCTCTCCAAGTGGCAGCGGACCGCTGCATTAAGTATTTTATCGGTGTCAGTGCTGCGCGCGACTCAAGCGAGTGGCTTTTGCAGCAATAATGCGGCTAAAAATCGATAAATAACCATTAAAAGTGGCGATATCCGAAAAAATATCGTAATGCGGGTTTGCTCCAGCTTCGATCCGGTGGGTGCGGCCGGGGCCGCATCAGCGCTGCAGTGCCTCTGCAATTGCGGCACTTGTATAAATATAAAGAAATCCTTATATTTGCAACCCAGATGGCCATGGAAACCACATTGAAGACCTTGCGCGCGATTGCCGAGAGCAGTCGCTTGCGCTTGCTTGCGCTTCTTGAAACCGGAGAGGTCTCGGTTGGTGAGCTGGTGATTGCGCTTGAACAGAGCCAGCCGCGGGTATCCAGGCATTTAAAACTGCTGGTCGATGCCGGACTGGTGGAAAACTTTCGTGATAGTCATCATGTTTACTACCGGCTAAGTCATGATAGCGGGGCCCAGGGATTGCTCAGGGAAGTGCTGCGCGGTCTTATTGGTAATGCTGAAATCGCGGCCGACCTCGAACGCTTGGCTAAGGTTCGGCAGGCACGTGAGAAGGATGCCTACAGCCGCATCGATACAAAACATGCATGGGCGCAGGCATTTCGCCAGAGTGCCAGTGTCGGGGCTGCAGAGGAGGCATTGGACGATGCGCTGTCTGATATTGAGTTAGGCGAGCTATTAAGTGTGCGCACGGACAGTGGCCGGCTGCTCCAGCATCTCGCACCGCAGGCTCGTTCTGCCACCGGAGTTGAGCATTCGCAGGCCATGCGTCTACTGGCAAGGTCCAGACTGCAACAGGCAGGGCTCGCGGAGTGCACCGTGCGCAACGCCGCCGGCAATCAGCTGCCATTTGCGGCATGCAGTTTTGACACGGTGTTGTTGAACGAAGCATTAAGCCGAGCAACTGATAAACGACAGGTCTTATCCGAGGCTGCGCGAGTGCTTCGTTCCGGTGGTCGTTTGCTGGTTCTTGACTGGGTGCAGCAGGCGATATTGCAAAACAAAGATTTATCACGCAAACCTGAGCAAGGCGCAGCACTGATGGCTGACAATCAGCTGCGTACCTTGTTAGCAGAGCAGGGCTTGTCTGTGGTTCGCCGTAGCTGGCTTCCTGGCAAATCTCCGAATTACGCGTTGTTTATGGCGATACCCGTCAGCGCGTTAAAAATCGATTCAGCCTGAGCGGCTGCGGGAAAGATACTATGAGCAATGATATCAAAGTCTCCTTTGAGTTTTTTCCTCCGAAAGATGAGGCGACAGAAAAGAAGTTGTGGCAAACAGTTAAGCGCTTAGAGCCATTACAACCCCATTTTGTTTCCGTCACCTATGGCGCCGATGGCTCAACTCGCGATCGCACTCATCGCATAGTTAGGCGGATCAAGAATGAAACAAGTTTGGTGGGTGCTCCGCATCTGACATGCGTCGGGGCAACCAAAGAAGAAGTGTTGGATATTGCTCAGGGCTATTGGAATGAAGGCATTACCAATATCGTCGCATTGCGCGGCGACCCACCGTTAGGGCAGGCGAATTATGCACCTCATTCAGGCGGGTTTGCTTATGCTAATGATCTGGTTGAAGGCTTAATGAGCATCGCTGACTTTGATCTGTCTGTGGCCGCGTATCCGGAAGTTCACCCGGAAGCTCGGGGTGCTGATTTCGATCTTGATGTGCTGAAGAAAAAAATCGATGCGGGTGCACACCGCGCAATTACGCAGTTCTTCTTTGATACAGAGGACTACCTGCGTTTTCGTGATGCTGCGGTGGCAAACGGAATTGTTGCGCCTATCGTTCCGGGTATTTTACCGATCACTAACTTTAAGAGTCTTTCCAGTTTCGCCGCTCGTTGCGGTGCGACCGTGCCGAATTGGTTGGGTGAGCGCTTTGCTGGCTTGGACGATGACCCGGAAACGCGGCAAATGATTGCTGCCAATGTTGCTATTGAGCAGGCGCAGCTGTTACAGCGTGAGGGCGTTAATGAATTTCATTTTTACACACTGAACCGGGCTGAGCTGAGCTATGCTATCTGTTACGCACTAGGCGTCCGGCCTATCAGTGGAAGCGATAAAGGTGCGGTTGCCGATGAGTAAGCTAACGGCTAACAGTAAGTCTCTGCAGCTCGCCGCTCTCTTTAAAGAGCGTATTGTTATTCTCGATGGCGCAATGGGCACTATGATCCAGCGCCACAAGCTTAACGAAGCAGATTACCGCGGTCAGCGTTTTTCTGACTGGGATCATGATCTGAAGGGCAATAATGATCTGCTCACGCTGACACAGCCGGAGATTATCAGCAGTATTCACCGTCAGTTTCTTGAGGCGGGTGCTGACATAATTGAGAGCAATACCTTTAACTCCAATACCCCCTCAATGGCCGATTACGGTTTGGAGCATTTGTGCGCGGAGCTTAATGAGACGGGCGCAGCTCTGGCGCGCAGCGTTGCCGATGCGGTCGCCGCCGAAACCGGTCAACCGCGTTATGTAGCTGGTGTCATTGGTCCTACAAATCGTACCTGCTCTTTGTCGCCGGATGTAAACGACCCCGGGTTTCGCAATATAAGTTTTGATGCTTTGCGCGATACTTATGGCGCGGCGGCACGCGCGCTATTAAAGGGCGGCGCTGATTTCATTATGGTTGAGACCGTATTCGATACATTGAATGCCAAGGCGGCGCTGTACGCCATTATGGAATTGCAGGATGAGCTTGGTGAGCATATCCCCGTCATGATTTCGGGCACGATTACCGATGCCTCAGGCCGCACTCTGTCCGGGCAGACTGCTGAAGCGTTCTGGAATTCTCTGCGACATATCCGGCCGTTTGCCATTGGTCTTAACTGCGCGTTGGGCGCGGAAGATTTGCGACCTTATGTGACCGCATTGAGTAAGATTGCAGATACCAGCGTTAGTGTTCATCCGAATGCCGGTCTGCCTAATGAGTTTGGTGAGTATGATGATACGCCGGAGCAAATGGCTGCAGTGCTTAAGAGTTTTGCCCAAGACGGCATGGTAAATATTGTTGGCGGCTGCTGCGGCACTACGCCCGAACATATCCGCGCTATTCGCGCCGCGGTATCACAATTCCCGCCGCGAAAAATTCCTACTCTAAAGCCGGCGTTGCGTCTTAGCGGACTTGAACCGTTGCAAGTCGATGCAGACTCGTTGTTTGTAAATGTCGGAGAGCGCACCAATGTGACGGGTTCAGCTGCTTTTAAACGCCTGATCCTCGCCGATGATTATGATCAGGCCTTAAAGGTTGCGCTGCAACAGGTTGAGAGCGGCGCGCAGATTGTCGACATCAATATGGATGAAGGCATGCTCGATTCGGTTGCTGCAATGGACCGCTTTTTGAAGTTAATCGCAGGTGAGCCTGATATTTCACGCGTACCGATGATGGTTGATTCATCGCGTTGGGAGGTTATTGAGGCTGGCTTGAAGAACATTCAGGGTAAGCCGGTGGTGAACTCGATTTCGCTAAAAGAAGGTGAGGCAGCATTTCTGGAGCAGGCACATAAGGTGTTGCGTTATGGTGCCGCTGTTATCGTCATGGGTTTCGATGAAAATGGCCAAGCAGAAACCGTGCCGCATCGTCTGGAGATCGCCGAGCGTGCATATATATTGCTAACCGAAGAAGTGGGCTTTGACCCTTCCGATATTATTTTTGACCCGAATGTGTTTGCCGTTGCTACAGGCATTGAGGAACACAATAATTACGGGGTTGCCTTTGTTGAAGCTTGTCGTGAGCTGCGTAAGAGCTATCCTGATTGTCATATATCAGGTGGTGTGAGCAATGTGTCGTTTTCATTCCGGGGAAATAACCCGGTGCGTGAAGCAATGCATTCAGTGTTTTTATATCACGCCATTTCTGCTGGCATGGATATGGGTATTGTGAATGCCGGACAGCTTGCCGTGTATGACGAGATACCAGCAGAGCTAAGGGATGCCGTTGAGGATGTCATCCTGAATCGGTGCAGCGACGGAACCGATCGACTGCTGGAAATGGCGGGTAAGTATCGCGACTCGGGCGAAGTGGTTGAGGCGGCGGTTGCCGAGTGGCGTGACGCACCTGTTGCTGAGCGTCTAGGTTATGCGTTGGTCCGCGGTATCGATGAATTTATTGTTGCCGATACCGAAGAGGCGCGTTTGCTGGCAGAAAAGCCCCTTCATGTTATTGAAGGGCCGTTGATGGAAGGCATGAATATTGTTGGGGACCGTTTCGGTGCTGGCAAAATGTTCTTACCACAGGTGGTTAAGTCTGCACGTGTGATGAAGAAGTCCGTTGCGCATCTGGTGCCGTTTATTGAAGACGAGCAGGATGGCGAAGTGCAGAAAGCTGGCAAGATCGTTATGGCTACGGTTAAGGGCGATGTGCACGATATTGGCAAGAATATTGTTGGCGTCGTTCTTCAGTGCAATAACTTTGAGGTTATTGATCTTGGCGTGATGGTGTCCTGCGATCGCATTCTCGAAGCGGCGCGCAGAGAAAATGCCGACATGATTGGTCTATCCGGTTTGATTACACCATCGCTTGATGAAATGGTTTATGTCGGCCGCGAAATGCAACGCCTGAATATGAGTATTCCATTGCTCATTGGCGGTGCAACCACCAGTCCCGCGCATACGGCGGTAAAAATTGACCCTGAGTATGATGGCGCGGTTCTCTATGTAAAGGATGCGTCTCGCTCGGTAGGCGTGGCACAAAAGCTCATTACATCTGCGGGACGTGAGGCATTTGTTGAAGCCACGAAGGCAGAGGCGCAAAAGCGTCGTGAGCGCCATGCCAATAAAACGCGACAGACCCCGCAGCTTAGCCTGCTTGAGGCTCGCGCCAACAAGCCCAAGATAGACTGGGCAGCTTATGAACCACCGAAGCCAGCATTTACCGGTGATAAGTTGTTTTCCGATATCCCTTTAACAGCGTTGCTGGAATACATTGACTGGATGCCATTCTTTAACGCCTGGGAATTTCATGGAAAGTTTCCTGCAATTCTCAGTGATTCAGTAGTGGGTGATGCGGCTAGCACCTTGTTTAAAGATGCGCAGGCAATGCTAGATAAGATTATTGCCGAAAAGTGGTTGCGCGCGGCGGGTGTGATTGGCTTCTTTCCGGCGGCCTCGATCAATGAGGATATTGAGCTGTATACCGATGAGTCGCGGAGTAAGGTATTGCTCGATCTGCATCATCTGCGTGAGCAAAAGGGCAAACCGGATCGCATGCCGCATTACTCTCTTGCCGACTTTGTTGCGCCCAGAGATTCGGGTAAGCAAGACCACCTTGGCGCATTTGCAGTTACTGCGGGTATTGGTATTGACGAGCACGTGGAGCGATTTGAGGCAGACCATGATGATTACAGCTCAATCTTGCTCAAGGCCCTGGCCGATCGTTTGGCGGAAGCCGCCGCAGAATATATGCATGCGCGTGTGCGCAAAGAATTCTGGGCTTACGCTGCTAGTGAAACATTGGCTAATGAAGACCTGATAGCGGAGCGTTATGACGGTATTCGCCCGGCACCCGGTTATCCGGCGTGTCCCGATCATACTGAGAAAGCTTTGTTATGGCAGTTGCTTGATGTAGAGAGTCAGGTTGGCATAACACTAACTGATTCTTACGCAATGTTTCCCACCGCGGCAGTGAGTGGTTTTTACTTTTCGCATCCGGAGTCCCGTTATTTTGCGGTAGGCAAAATTGGGCGTGACCAAGTCGAGGACTATGCGGGTCGAAAAAACATGAGCGTTGAGACGGTTGAGCGCTGGCTTGCGGCAAATCTTGGTTATGAGCCGCCGCGCGTCTAATAACTTGTGGCGGATTAAGGCGTGCGGCGTGTGATGTAACAGGGT
Organism: Gammaproteobacteria bacterium; assembly: GCA_029245525.1. Taxonomy (GTDB): domain Bacteria; phylum Pseudomonadota; class Gammaproteobacteria; order Steroidobacterales; genus JABIQA01. Next base: position 24,734 of record JAQWPD010000050.1, read on the forward strand.
TATGCATAGAAAATGACCGGTTTTTGTCATAATTGCGGACTCAGTCTTTGCTAAAGTGATATCCATGGATTATAACTAAGCCTAGACAGCGATAAGCTCTGTTTATTGAGTCTGACAGAATAGATTTACCAGCAAGTTTTTTTGAGTTATTCGTTAATGGTCGGCCTGGGTTTAGGCCGCTGTTGATTTTGAGTAAAGATTTTTCTGGTGTCTATCCGGGTAGTTATAGTCCTAAGGGCGGGCATACAGCCGGAGCGATTAATTTTTGTGGAGAGGCTAGTGCGTATTCTTGTGCGTATAGTGACAGCAGTTTTTGTTTCTTTAGCGTTGATGTCAACAGCGATCGCAGAGCTTTGTGAGAGGGCCAATGGTGATGCTTATTACGACACGGTGCTCGATATCACTTGGGCCGCTGACGCAAATATTTTGCATACTTTGGGTGTCCATCCTTCCGGTCAAATGCGCTATGGGGTTGCTGAATCAGTCTGGATACCGTTATTGAATCAGCAAAACTATTTGGGTGTCAGCAGCTGGCGAATTCCAAAGTGGTTTGATCAAGGGGCAGAGCATTGCAATATGTCATTTTCCGGCAGTGACTGCGGTTGGAACATGGATTCAATGAGCAGTGAGAACTGGTACAACTACTCGGTTAATTTGGGGCTCAAGTCTAAGTGGGCTCAGCAGAGCGATGTCTCTGCAAATATTCAGCAGCTTCCATGGGGCGTCGAGTTCGAAGATACCGCGCCATTCAGCAATATCCAGATCGTTCGCAGATATCACAATAACGGTTTTTGTAATGATCGTATTGATTCTGTGACAGGTGAACTTACTCATTCTATTGGCTTCCATTACGAATATGGCGGCCAACATTGCGATGGGCTAGGCAGTACCGGATTTATTTGGCCCGTTGTTGATGGTGATGTAACCGCGGGTGCCGGTGATATGAGCACCTGCGGTAGTTCGATCATTGCCATCGATGTGGATGCGTTTGATCCGCTCAATGAAATTGATCCTGAGGGTGATATTGAGGTCACCGTTGCCTTGTTGGCTACCAACGTGGCCGATGGCGATGCGCGTGATTTTGATCCCGGTCAGATTGATCCTGCCACGCTGGAGTTCGGACCTTTAGAAACCCCTGCTGTTAGTCAGGTTGCGGTAGTGGTTGATGCCGATGGTGATGCCGATGATGACTTTATCTATAGCTTTAATGTTGTTGGTAGTGGCATCGCTTGCGAAGACACCAATGTCGGTCTTCGGGCTGAAACCTTTGGCGGTGACGCTGTGCGGGGCTCTGACAGCATTACAACGCCTGACTGCGTCACTTCAGTATGCCATCCATAGCAGGGCTAAGTGCCGCTGATGGTGCTACTGTTTTGCGCGGGTGCTGATTGATGAGGTCTAAGTGGCTAGTGGTGTTCCTGCTGCTGGCTTCAGCCGCGCTGGTGTATTTTGCGTTACCTGTGGCGCCTGATATTGGCGTTGAGCCTGCCGCTATCGGACCTTATCATGATGGTCATGAAGATCATGAAACTGATCCTAGCCCCTCTATAGTCTTAGTTAACCTTGCGGTACCCGCTAATGGGTTTCTTTGCGATGGCATCTTAAGCGTCAACGTCCCGGGCGATGAGCAACAGTTCCCCGAGCGGTTTACGATGGAGTTTTCAGGGGCTGATAACGACACAGCATTGGTTGATGGCTTGTGGCCTAGCCCCCAGTTTCTTCTGGAGCTTGAGCCGCCGTTTTGGGAGCTGCAGCGTGATGTTCCATCGCCGAATCTCACAATCAATGGTATTGGCTTAACCGAGGCGACCAGCCTAACGGTAAGAATTGCATTGGACACAGATGCCTTGACCTATCGGATTTTTTGGTCGGTGCTTCCGGTCGCGTTTCGCACTCCGGTGGAGTTTTGGAGTTCAGAAGGGCAGTGTGATGTTTTCGGTGATGCGTCTACACGCTAGCTGAATTTTTTGGCGACTTATAGCGGCCTGAATATTTTGCGATGATGCTTGTATTTCCTCAGGTGCGTTGAGAACCACATGTTCAACACATAGCGCTTGCCGCTCCGCAGCTTGCTAACGCTGTGTGGGTTTTTATCGACATTGAATGTGACCAGTTTACCCGGTTCCGGTGTTACCTCACGGAAGGGTCCAAATTCAGTGTCCTGAAAGCGGGTGAGACCGCCTTCAAAGCCTTCGTTTATGTATAAAATTCCGGTGTGCGTGCGGTGCTTCACATGTTCTGATTGATTGTCTTTGTGCCATGGGTGGCTGTATTCTTCAGTATCGGCTAACGCATCCACAGGTGTAGCTTCGCGGAACACCAGGTGCCCAAAGTCCAGCCAAAGAAAGGGCAGTTTGAAGTGCCTCTTTGTCTGCAGACGAACCCGGTTCATTACCTCAAGGCAGAGTAGGTGTTCAGGCTCGTGCTGATGAGGGCCATGACCGCCCAGTGAGTAGCCACCAAACGTTTCATTGGGTGTATGTGGGTGCGCATTGCCCTTGTAGCCATCGCCAACTTCTCCGTATTTCTCAAGCAATGAAATGAGAGCTGCACATTCTTCCGCGCTAATAACGTTGGGCTTAATCAGTCTGTAACGCAACTCGTCTTTGCTAAATGGCACTTCTGCGGTGATTGTATTCATGATGTTTAACCCGTTTGCGTCGACTATTTATGCCTGACTGCAGGTGCTAAGTCTAGAGTATCTAACTGCTGCCGCATACGGGGCAATTTGCTTGCTTGGGTATGCGTATCAGTCGGGTGTTAGCCGACGTCCCGTCATAGGTCCAGAGTTTTCCGGCGAGGTCGCTTTCTATGTCGCTGAGCAGTTTGATGGCTTCTGTGGCCATCATGCATCCGATGGTTCCAGCTACCGGCGCCAGGATTCCCTGCCCGGCGCAGTCTTCGAGGTTTTCATCGTGTTCTGAATAGAGGCAACGGTAGCAGCCTTCGCCTGATGTCTGCCGGTCATGGCGGAACAGGGCAAGCTGTCCTTCGAGGCGAATGGCCGCGCCACTGATGAGTGCACGGTGTTCTGAAAAACAGATTTTGTTGAGCAACCATCGGGTTGCGAAGTTATCACTGCAGTCGAGCACAACATCCACATCCCGAACGGTTTCGCGCATCGCGTGTTCGTTCAGGCGTTCAGGTAGCGGAATGATTGTGGTTTCGGAATTCCATTCACCCAGACTTTGGGCGGCAGCTTCAGCTTTGTGGCGTCCGATATCCTTAGGACGAAACAGTATCTGACGCGGGAGGTTAGTGGCATCAACTTTATCGAAGTCATTAATATAGATTTTGCCGACACCTGCTGTAGTGAGATACAAGCTGGCGGTAGCGCCGAGACCTCCAGCACCCACAATAAGCACGCTGCTTTTGCCGAGACGCTTCTGACCCTTAGGGCCAATTGGCGGTAGGCTGTAGTGGCGGGCGTAACGAATGGCATTGGCATCTGAAAGGCTCATGATTTGAAGGGTCTCCTTAAAGGCAAAGTTTATTTTAGCCGATGTTCGTTTTGCGGGAACTAGTGCGCCTTCGGCGCCATTCGCCCTGAGGTAACCCGGGGCAATCCGGCAAGGTCGAGCATTGTCGATATTTCGACAAAACGGTGATCAGCCAGCAAAGCGCGAATGGCTTCTCCCTGCATAAACCCATGCTCCAGCAGCAGCCAACCTTCTGCGTTGAGGTGTTGAGGGGCGTTTTGGACGATAGCGCGTATGGCATTAAGGCCATCGTCACCTGAGTACAGCGCAAGGTCGGGTTCAAACTGAAGTTCAGGATCGGTAAGGCCGTTTTCCTTCAATCCGATGTAGGGCGGGTTAGATACGATTATGTCAAAGTTCGGGTCTGCTGTTTCGCCGGCAAGTGCGGCAAACCAGTCGCCCTCATGCCAGTTAACCTGCTGCTCAGAGCAGGCAGCATTTTCGGCAGCAATTTCGAGCGCTTTGCGGCTGATATCAGTAGCGTGAAGGTGACAGTGTGGGCGATCACTGCCAATAGCGAGAATTACGGCGCCGCTGCCCGTGCCAAGGTCGAGCACACGAGAAGAAGATTCTTTGGGGATTTTGGCAAGGGTGAGTTCCACCAGCAGCTCTGTCTCGGGTCGCGGAACCAGCGTATCGGGAGTCACTTTAAGGTTTAGCGTCCAGAACTCTCGGTTGCCGGTGATGTGAGCAATCGGCACGCGATTTCGCCGCTTCTCCAGCAGTTTCGCAAACAGTGCCTGATCTGCCGCACTGATTTTGTCATCGCTGCAGCTGTAAATCTGCGCGCGTGATTTGCCCAATACCATGCCCAGCAATAACTCAGCATCCAGTCGTGGGCTATCACTGCTGTCGGCTAAGCGCTGGCTCGCCAGTTTAATAAGTGGTGCTATCTGCATGGGATACGGGCTTGTGGAATGGGGGATAGGACTTTAGTGTTTGGAGCGCAGGCTCTATAGTAAGCTCTGCAGCATAATTATTGGAATTCAGTCATGAGCAAGTTCGCTAAACATCCGGAAACCCAGTGTATTCACGCGGGTGACACCATCGATCCGTTAACCGGGGCGGTTATGCCGGCAATTTACCCGAGTTCTACCTATAAGCAAGAAGCTTTTGGTGCCTGGGGGGATTATGCGTATTCCCGCAATGCGAACCCGACTCGTGCAGCGCTTGAGCGATGCGTGGCTGAGCTTGAGAGTGGCACAAGCGCCTTTGCCTTTGCTTCTGGAATGGCTGCATCGGCGGCGGTGCTGGAATTGCTTCCGGCCGGCAGCCATATGGTTGCCTCGCGAGGCATGTATGGGGGTAGCTTTCGGTTGTTTAATCGGGTGCGACGTCATTCGCAGGATTTAAAAACCGATTTTGTGGATTGCTCTGATCTTGCCGCGGTAGAGGCGGCAATTAAGCCAGACACTAAGTTGTTGTGGCTCGAGTCTCCGGTTAACCCGACGTTACAGATTGTTGACATTGAAGCGCTGGCGGCTATTGGGCACAAGCATGATGTATTGGTCGTCGTTGATAACACCTTTGCTACGCCGCTCGGCCAGCAGCCCTTAACATTGGGCGCCGATATCGTGATGCATTCCTGCACCAAGTGGATGGGCGGGCATTCTGACACCTTAGGCGGCATATTGGTGGTTAAAGACGAAAAGCTTGCAGCTGAGCTGCAGCTGGTGAGCAATTCTACTGGTGGCGTTCTGAGTCCCTTCGAGTCATATCTTCTGTTGCGCGGTATTAAAACGCTGGCGTTGAGGCTGAATCAACATCAAAGCAACTGTTTTGCCATTGCTCAATGGTTAGAGAGGCACCCGCGGGTTGAGGAAGTGCGTTACCCGGGGCTAGAGAGTCATCCGCAGCATGAACTGGCAAAGCGGCAGATGAATCACTTCGGTGCTGTTGTTACTTTCTTGCTCGACGGCAATAAACGTGATGTCGAGACAATCTTTAATGCTCTGGAAATTTTCTCCATTGCAGAGGGTCTGGGCGGGGTAGAAAGCATGATAGGGCATCCGCCTACTATGAGTCACAACAGTATGCTGCCGAAAGAGCGCGAGTTTTTGGGCATTCCCGATAGCATGATTCGTTTGTCCCCGGGCATTGAGAACGCTAATGATCTGGTCGCTGATCTTGAGCAGGCATTTTCTCGCATTTAGTCACTGCATACTTGGCATTGACCCGGCCGCATCGTAAGCCAGAAATGGTTGTAATATGCGCTGCAAAGGAGCTGCAGCCAGGCTTTGGAATCGCTAAAGGCGTTGCCTAAATGGCAGAGTCGATGGGGTATTTGATGGATGCCCGTCAGCGGATTCCTCCACCACCAGACGAATGCTGCAGCTGGGCTTAAGGGCTTTGCAATGTATAGCCTGACGGTTTCGGTTATTATCAGGTCAACAAATCACCCTGATGGCGACGCCTTAGGTGTCTTTATGAACCTGATGCAGTTCATGTTTGGGTTTTCCATTGAGCTTTCTGGTTGGTTTTTTAGTAATCCCAACCAGTTTTTCTGGTTTAAATTTTTGAGGCTGTTTTGAGCCTCGTTCATTTCGTATAGGTAAAAGTATGTCATTTAAATTTGAAACTAAGATCGATTTTACAAATCCGATCTGGAACCGTGATGCCTGGTCTCGTATTCAGGGTGATCTAAACCCGGAGAACCAAAAGTTCTCGAGTGTTCGCGGCGTAATTCTCGGCGTGAAGCCTGGCGAAGCTGTTAAAGAACTGTGTGGCTTCGACGTGTTTCTGGCCACCCGTTTGGTGCCTCAGGAAGATGGCACTATTCGTCGTCTGAATAAAGAAGTTATTTTTTATACGAATACTCGTACTGGTGAGATCATTGAGCAGTGGACTAATCCGTGGACCGGCGAAGTTGTTGATGTTGTTCAGGTAAAGAACGATCCGTTCAACTACACCATCAGTGAGAATCTCATTCTTGCACCGGAAGATTTTAAGAGTGCAGACCCTGAAAAAGCGAAGCCACGCAAAATTCCATTGATCTTCCCTTGGCATGAGTTTGGCGACAACATGATCAGTCTTTCTACCGATATGCATCTGTTATATCCGAACTCATTGGATCCGAAGAAGTTTGTTCGTGAGTCTTCCGGCCCCATGGTTCAGGTTACCGAGATGATGCGCTACAACGTGCAGCGCAGCGATCTCGAGAACCCTGCGCTAACATCTATTCCTTATTCAGGTACTTGGGCGCGCATTACTCCATGGTTACCGTGGATGTTGATGGGCCAGCAGGAGGGTCATGTTGTTTATAACGGCGCGATGACCGGTGGTCCTTCAACGGACATTATTTCTTCGCAGGCGTTGGCCTATGCGAAGGAGCATTGCCCCGAATTTCTTGAGGCTCCGACCGAAGATTATGGTCCTAGTCACTCAAGCCTGGAGATCTATGCTCGTACTCAAGAACCTAAGCCACCGTTGGCCTAAGCAATTAGTGCAGGTTAGAAAAAAGCCCCGCATAGCGGGGCTTTTTTATGTCGATTGGTTTGCCAGTATCAGGCAATTTTTAGCCACTCAGGCATGCTTAACCCTTTTTCCGCGAGGAACTCGCGGTTGAATAGGCGGGCTTTGTAGCGCATACCGGAGTCGCATAGCAATGTGACGATGGTGTGGCCCGGACCGAGATGCTTCGCCAAGCGAATTGCGCCGGCAACGTTCACACCGCTTGAACCTCCCAGGCACAGCCCTTCATTTTTTATCAATTCGTACACCAGCGGAATGGATTCGCTGTCTGGAATCTGAAATGAAATGTCGATGGGTGCGCCTTCCAGGTTTGCAGTGATGCGGCTGTTGCCTATGCCTTCAGAAATTGAACCGCCTTCGGCTTTCAGTTCCCCATGAGCGAAGTAATTATGCAGCGCCGAACCACTAGGGTCCGCAAGTCCAATGGTTATATTCGGATTCAGCTTTTTCAGTGCGCGGGCGGCACCCCCGAGCGTGCCGCCGGTACCCACTGCACAGATAAACGCGTCTACCTTGCCGCTGGTTTGTTCAAAGATTTCCGGTGCCGTGGTTGTTTCGTGAATCTGTCGATTGGCGATGTTATCAAACTGGCCGGCCCAGGCCGCACCATTTGGTGACTCGGCATTCAGCTTTGCGGCAAGCCGTTGCGACTGATGCACAAAATGCTCAGGATTCTTGAACGGTACCGCTGGCACCTGAATAACTTCCGCACCATAAGCCATGAGTGTATCCACCTTGTCTTGGCTCTGGTTATCCGGCATAACGATGACGGTTTTGTAGCCCAATGAATTAGACACCACAGCGAGACCGATGCCGGTGTTACCCGCTGTGCCCTCAACGATTGTGCCTCCGGGCTTCAATTCGCCGCTGGTCTCTGCTGCACGTATCATGCCCAGTGCGGCACGGTCTTTTACTGAACCGCCTGGGTTCATGAATTCCGCTTTGCCCAGAATTTCACAGCCGGTGGCTTCGGATGCATGGTTTAGTCGTATAAGAGGCGTGTTACCGATAGTGTCTACAAGTGCGGTCATGAGTCTTCCGTTTGATTTTATTCGTTGTCTTCAATTGCTGCCAATTGATCGGCTTGATATTCATTATTTAACGGTTCAATGAGTTGATTGATATCACCGGCAATGATGGTATCCAGTTTGTACAGTGTTAGATTGATGCGATGATCAGTAACCCGGCCCTGAGGGTAGTTGTAGGTGCGTATCCGCTCGGATCGATCGCCACTGCCAACCAGCAGGCGACGCTGTTCGGCGCGTTCGCTGTCCTGCGCTTGCTGCTGGCTATCGAGCAGTCTGGCTTGTAACAGGTTCATCGCACGGGCCCGGTTTTTATGCTGCGAGCGCTCGTCCTGACACTCAACCACAGTTCCCGTTGGCAGATGCGTAAGGCGAACAGCGGAATCAGTTTTATTAACGTGCTGACCACCTGCACCTGATGCGCGGTAAGTATCAACACGGAGGTCGGCGGGATTAATGCTGGTTTCTTCAATGGCATCTGTTTCGGGCAGTACCGCTACGGTGCAGGCTGAGGTATGAATGCGGCCCTGCGTCTCGGTTTCAGGTACCCGCTGCACGCGATGCGCTCCTGATTCAAATTTGAGTTTCGAGTAGGCTCCATTGCCTTCTATTCTGGAAATAATCTCTTTGTAACCGCCATGCTCACCATCGCTTGCGCTTAGTATTTCAATATTCCAACCCTGCGATTCGGCAAATCGGGAGTACATGCGGAATAGGTCGCCGGAGAAAATGGCAGCTTCATCACCGCCGGTTCCGGCGCGGACTTCAAGAAAGATATTGCTCTTATCATGAGGGTCGACTGGAATAAGCTGTCTCTTTAGTTCACGCTCAAGGTTTTCCATGCGCTTTTTGAGCATAGGAATTTCTTCCTGCCCCATAGTCTTTATTTCCGGATCCTTATCTTCCAGCATTTCTTCCGCGCCCGCCATGTCGCTGCGCGCGATCAAAAACCGCTGAAACAGACTCACAACTGGATCGAGTTCAGCGTATTCGCGTGATAGATCCCGAAACTTTCCCTGATCACCGATGATCTCAGGATCAGATAGAAGGTTGCCGACCTCTTCATGGCGTCCGGCAAGTTGTTCCAGTTTGTGGATGATGGATTTTTTCAAGTGACTGAGCTTTTAAAAGTGAGTGTGGCTAATAATCAGATTGCGCGCTGCTACCAGATGAGCCGAGAGTGCAGCGAAGCTCTTTGGCATATGCTGGGTGTTGAAGACGCGCAGTTTACCGTGAATCTGACCGCAGGCGAACAGCAAGTGCTGAAATCAACACCCGGTTAATGCTTAGGGTTAATCTAGTCATTATCATTCTTGTAGCTGTGTATTATTCTCGGTATGAGCAATTACGTTAGATATTCGATGCTGGTAAGGCTGTTGGCGCTTGCTGCGATGCTCAGCGCCTGCAGCACTCCGGTGCGTTATACAACGTCACCGCCGTCTGTCGCGACACCAAATTATGTGCCCGATGCCGGTTATCACCTGTCGATGGGCGACATTGCCATGCAACGCGGCGATTATTATGTTGCAGCGCAAGAATACCTTGCCGCAGCGGACCTCTCTGACGATATCGAGGTCGCGCAACGGTCCACTGAGTATGCCTACCAGTATGGTTTTGTGGCTTACTTCCTCGAATCGGCGGAGCGTTGGTTGGAGTTGGACCCCGATAACCCCGCTGTTCACGGGTATCTGGGCGTCGCTTATCTGGGTCTGGGTAATGCGAAGAAATCTTTTGTCCACTTTGAACGCTCTATGCCACCGGTCGCCGAACGCTCTGAAGGCGATTACCTGGTGTTGGAGTCCGAAATCGCGGCGATTGCTGATGCTGAGGCCGTTGTGGATGTGATGCAGCTATTTCAGCAGAGATTCCCAAATCAGCCCGGAGTGGCGCTTGCTTTGGCAAATGCTGCGGTGCGTGCAGGGGATGGCGCGCTGGCTCTGGAAAATGCCGATGCCGTGCTGGCGGTTGAACCGGGTTTGCAGAGAGCGCAGACAGTTAGGGTGCGCAGCCTGCTTTTGCTCGGCCGGGCTGATGAGGCCCTTGCCGAAATGCGTGCACTTCTGGCGGCTAATCGCAGTACCGAACTTGAGCTTGAGTATGCCCGCCTGCTTGCCAGCAGCAATGAGGTAGCTGCAGCCCTGCTGTATCTCGATGACATGGCCGAGCGTTATGGTTTTGTGCCTGAGATTGTTCGTCTTAGCGCCATAATTAATATGGATGACGGTGACCAGCTGGCGGCTTCGAATGATTTTAGTAAGCTGCTTTCGGCCGGCCTCTATACCAATGAAAGTCATTTTTACCTAGCAAGAATGTCTGAAGATTCGAGACAGATACTGCCGGCTTTGCGCTACTACTCTCAGGTCCGGTCCGGTCCGCTGCTTTTGCCTGCGCAGGTCGCGATAGCCGGACTTCTTGGCGAGATCGGTGATGTTGATGCAGGTATTGCTCATTTGGATGAGGTGTATTCGCAGTTTCCGCAGCTCGGCTTCGATATCTGGACTGCGAAGGCCGGTATTTATTCCATTTATTGGCGTGCTGCTGATGCCTATGAAGCCTATACCCGCAGCCTTGAGTATCAACCCGACAATATTAATTTGATGCTGGCACAGGCCGCGGCACTGGATTCAATGGGCCAAACTGAGCTGGCCGTCAGTGCATTCCGTGAAGCGCTGGCACTTGATCCTGGTAACGCCAACGGCATGAACTCGCTGGGCTATACCATGGCTAACCGCAATCAGCATTTGCGCGAGGCCCGCAAGCTGGTTAGCAAAGCTCTGGCGCAGCAGTCCGATAACCCAGCATTTCTCGACAGCATGGGTTGGGTGCTATTCCGTGAGGGCGACAACGAGGCCGCGTTAGTTCAGATTGAGCGCGCGTATGCTATTGAGGCTGACCCAGAAATTGCCGCACATTTGGGCGAGGTGTTGTGGGCTCTCGGCCGTGATGGTGAGGCCAATATTATTTGGGCGCTCGCGTTGCAGGATTACCCCGGTCATATGGTTTTGCGGGAAACCATTGAAAGGCATAAGTCTTGATGTTTGGCACAGCGATACGCCTTGTATTCGTTGCGGTTTTAGTGGTGGCGCTCTCGGCCTGCAGTTCTTTGCGTGAGGTGTCGGCGCCGGCTAATGATTCCATGGCTCAGCGTATTGCTGATCTGTCTGCGTTGGATGACTGGTCAATGCGCGGCCGGATTGCGGTAAAGCAGCCTGCGGGTAGCGGGCAGAGTAAGATCCTTTGGGAGCAGACTGGCGAAACAACAGATATTGGTCTGACCGGCCCGCTGGGTGCGGGCGCGATAAATATTCACTGGGTGCCAGATGAGCTGACTCTGGTTGGCGCTGATCTTGATGTTAGGCATCGCTACATCGGCGGGAATGCGGCAGAGCAGTTTCTCGCTGAACAGTTGGGTTGGCAGTTTCCTGCCGCCAGTGTTCGTTATTGGCTTCTTGGCATTCCGAATCCAGGCCATCAGTTTGAGCAGGAGTTTGACGACGCTGGTGAGTTAATCAGTATTAGCCAGCTCGGCTGGCGGGTGGAGTATCAGCGTTTCGCGCAAGTCGATGAGCATTTGCTGCCATCAAAACTGGGAATTCAAAATACAGAGGTGCGTTTGCGGCTGATTGTGGACAGATGGAGCCTCGGTGATTAGTAAATCAGGGTTTCATTTGGTCGGAATTGGAATCTGGTTTGACAGCCCAGCGCCGGGGCATTCACAATACCGCCCTGATAGCGTCTCGGAGATGGCTTGTATTAGGGTCTCCGGAGCACAAGCATTATTCAATACAAATTATTGGGGCGTAGCCAAGCGGTAAGGCAACGGGTTTTGATCCCGTCATGCGCAGGTTCGATCCCTGCCGCCCCAGCCATTTTTTTCCATCCGGGAGTCGGATAAGTCATGGTCCAGTTACGTACCGACAGAGAATTCGATACCGACAATATGATATTGCTGACAGGCAATTCAAATCCGCAGTTAGCTCAGAATATTGCTCGTCATCTTCAGTTACCTCTGGGTAAAACGTCGGTCGGCACTTTTAGCGATGGCGAGATTGCAGTAGAAATCCTCGAGAATATTCGGGGTCGTGAAGTCTACCTGGTCCAGTCCACCTGCCCACCAGTGAATGACAACCTCATGGAGTTGCTGATTATGGCTGATGCCTGTAAGCGGGCGTCAGCTGCTCGGATTACGGCCATAGTTCCCTATTATGGCTACGCCCGCCAGGATAGGCGGCCGCGCGCCGCGCGCGCACCGATTACCGCAAAACTTGTCGCGGATATGATTTCTGCATCGGGCATTAACCGTGTCGTGACTGTCGATTTGCATGCTGATCAAATTCAGGGTTTCTTCTCAATAGCAGTTGATAATGTGTATGCGTCACCGGTGTTGTTGGGTGATGTTTGGAAGAACGATACTAATAACTTGGTCGTGGTATCTCCGGACGTTGGTGGTGTGGTGCGCGCGCGCGCCCTCGCTAAGCGTCTTGATGATGCCGATCTTGCTATTATCGATAAGCGTCGTCCGCGAGCCAATGAGCTCGAAGTGATGAATATTATCGGTGAAGTTGATGGCAAAGATTGCGTATTGATCGACGACATGGTCGATACTGCGGGCACATTATGTCAGGCCGCTGGCGCGCTGAAGGCCAAAGGTGCGAAGAGTGTCTCGGCTTATATTACTCATGCGATCCTTTCAGGCCCGGCTATAGATCGTATTAACGCATCGGATCTTGATGAGTTGGTGGTCACCGACACAGTGCCGTTGAGTGAGGCAGCTGCGCAATGTTCGAAGATCCGGCGCTTAGAGGTGGCAGAATTGCTGGCTGAAACCATCCGTCGTATCAGTCAGGATGAGTCGGTTAGTTCGCTGTATGTCGACTGATTGAGCCGGTGTTTAGGGCTTTAACCCGTCTGTATCAAAGGTTTTTTGTCTTTATGTCTGGGGGCAGATTAGCCCTTAGCCCTCAGGCGCTGGTTACCGGACAGTTGTTGGGGTAGAATCGCGCTCCCTTGAGGGCCTGCTGGTCGTAAGCAGGCCTTTCGTTTTATAGAAGCTTTATCGTTTTGGAGTTCCATCATGTCTGACCAACTTGACTTGGTTGCAGAATACCGTACTGACACAGGGAAAGGTTCGAGCCGCCGCCTGCGTCATGAGGGCAAAGTTCCTGCAATCGTTTATGGCGCTGGCCGTCCGCCGCGCAATATTACTCTTGATCAGAACTCACTGCTGCGTCAGGCGCAGAATGAGTCTTTCTTCTCAAGTGTCCTTACAGTAAAAGTGGGCGATCGCACTCAGCCCTGCATCCTTAAAGATATTCAGGTGCATCCGGCAAAGCGGCAGGTTTTGCATCTTGATTTGCAGCGTATTGTTGCCAACGAAAAAATCCGTATGGATATTCCATTGCACTTTATCGGCATCGATACTTGCCCCGGTGTCAAGCTTAATGGCGGAGCAGTTTCTCAGGTGATTTCTGAAGTGGAAGTTAGCTGTTTGCCGGCTAACCTGCCCGAGTATATTGAAGTTGATTTGAGTAATATGGATCTTGATCAGACCGTGCATCTTTCTGATCTGGTTATTCCCGAAGGCGTTGAATTGCTTCAGCTCTCTCAGGGTGAAGAACATAGTCAGCCGGTTGCCAGTTGCCAGCTAATGCGTGTTGCTGAGGTTGAGGAAGATGAAGATGAAGAAGCTGTTGAGGCCTCTGAAGTGCCTACTGGAGCATCTGAGGAAGGGTCAGAGGAAGATTAATTCGCTGTTTAACCTCGTCAGTAATGCAAAAAAGCCGCGCTTAATGTGCGGTTTTTTTTGCTTTTTTTTTCGTACTAAGCACAATAGCTGATTGCCCGCTAAATAACGCCGTACTAAGCGTTGGTTCTTTTTCTGAGAAAAGGTTGTGAGTAGCATGCATATACAGGCAATTGTGGGGCTAGGCAATCCGGGCGAGAAGTATGCACGCACCCGCCATAACGTCGGGTTTTGGGTTGTCGATCAGCTTGCCGCTGTTGCCAGCAGCAGTTTAAAAGCTGAGAGCAAAGTGATGGGTAGCGCCTGTCAGATAAACCTGCAGGGGCAGAGCGTTCGTCTGTTAAAGCCATCGACCTATATGAATGAAAGCGGTCAGTCAGTGCGTAAATTTATTGATTTTTATAAGCTTAGTATTGGCCAGGTGCTGATTTGTCACGATGAACTGGATTTGCCGCCGGGTGTGGTCAGATTTAAGCAGGGCGGTGGGCACGGTGGGCATAATGGCCTCCGGAGTATCATGTCCCATTGCGGCACAGACTTTCTTCGCTTACGCATTGGCATTGGTCATCCCGGGCATAAGGATGCGGTGCATGGTTATGTGCTGCACAAGCCGGGTCGGGAAGATGAAGGCAGCATTCTGGAGGCACTTAACTGCACGGACAGGAGTATTGGAACGTTGTTAACCGGTGGGCTTGAGCGCGCTTCTACGGAATTGCATACGGCAACACCGCGTAAGTAGGTTCTATTTTGAGTGCGCATAAAAAAAGCCGGCATACCGCCGGCTTTTTTTATGCGTTGGTATTTGGTATTTACTTCTTGGTCTTAGGTGGAACATAAGCTGGACCGCCGCCTTGTTGCGTCGGGTAGCGGTCAAAAATGTCTTGAACCACGGCAGCGACAGAGCCCTGAAGGTTTTCCTGCACTTCACTGCTAATCCGTCCGACCGCAGTGCCCTCCCAAACCAGTTTGTTGGTGCTCAGATTAATTAAATCGATAGTTACTGTGCCCTGTGTGTATTGCTGAATGGTGGTTTCATAGCCGCCATAAGGGGCATAGTATCCGCCGCGGTAACCATAGTATCCACCCATTCCCATTCCCATTCCCATTGTAGGCGTGCTCGTCGAACGAATTTTTTCCTGGGTGCTGGCATAGAAGTTAATGCCTATGTCGGGATTTTCGGTGGTGTATTTGTAACCGCGAAGTTCCATCTGTTCCTTGGTGCTGGTAATAAAATACTGAGACAGTAACGATTGCGCGCCATCGGCCTTATTCGTGGCTAAGTGCTTCTCGAAACCGAATGTGCTAAAAGCACCCAAATCAGTTTTCGGGTCTTTGTTCACATAAATTTTAGGGCCTGTCGAGCAAGCCGCCAACACTATGACGGCACCGCTAAGAAATAATAATTTTATGGTTTTGCTCATGCTCTTCTCCGTAGTTAATCGAAAACCCAAATTGAACTTGGTGAGTCCGCGAATAGATGAAATAGTTTTATTGTATTGCGGCCTTATTTGCAAGTCATCTCGGCATGATGGGCCACTTTCGGCCAGCTTAGGTTTGCGATTTGCTGTCTTTAGTCTGTGATCCGGCTCTGTTAAGCAGAAGACCAATCATTGAACCAATCATGATAGCCATGTAGAACACACCGATGATGGCTTCCAGATAAGCAATAGTTCTAACCAGTGGGCGCAGCGGCACGATATCGCCATAGCCCACACTGGTTAGTGTGACATAGCTGTAATAAATCAGCTCCGAGTTCATGCTCTGAGCTTGCTCAGGCATTTTCGAAAAAGAGCCAGGCAGTAAGGCTTCCAGAATGGTGTAAGCGATACCGAACACAAGTCCAATAAGCAAATACAAGCAGATTCCGCCGACAACGCGATTAGCATCCACTTTCAGATCCGCAGTAATCTCAGCCAGAATAAAAATAGCACTCATAATGCAGAAAATAAGCACTACCAGCATGTTGAACATTTCCAGTGGCAGCTGTGGGTAAAGCGGATTGAGTATTGATAACGTTGTGGATATTGCAATGAGTACTAGCGCCAACCGAAATAGAGTTTTAGACCCATGCAGGCTCCATATGCCAATGATCATGCAGGAACTAAAGGTTACGCTGGTTAGAAAGTTCGAGCTGTATCCCAGCAGATCATTAATGGTCGGGTTAATAAGCAGAAGCGACAGCAAGCCAGCTAGCAAGTAGTAAAAATTTGGATTTTTTAACCTTGATTGCATGTGTCCAGCCGTATTTGAATCTTTACGTGTTGTCAGCGGCTACTTTGTCGGGCCTGTGGGGGCAAAACGCCAAGCGCCTTCAGTATCTTTGCACAGCTGATAGGTGCCTGTGCGTGTAATGCTTTTTGCGGTATTTTCCATTTTTATCATGCGGCATGTGGTGCCGTAGTTCTGGTGAGTCTTGCCAACGGCCAACCTTCCCGATGCGCTGCTTGCGGGGTTCTTCCAGCTGCTCGTGCTGCCATCCGGTTGATTGTTTAATAGGTCGTCCATTGTGTTTGTGAGAATCGTAGTATCTTCTTTGGTCATATGGGCAACCGCGGACTCGCGGGCAAACCAAGTTGCGGTAGCCAGAGCCAAGGCGGAGAAGCCAAACAGGCTAAGTGCCAGCAGCAGTTTTATCGACAGTGAATTATGTGGATTAATCATTGCGCTGACGCCGCTCTGAAAGTATTGGTTTAAGGATACCCCAGCCGCCAGTAATAAATCGACAGCTAATGCTGATAGCGTGACTCATTAAGCGATAATGATACCAATTGTCAGTTGTATCGCGGTGGCTTGTAGAAGCTGCAGAAGCTAGATCTCTTGCGCATTCTCACGCAATTTGATTAATGGCTTAAGGCTGGCATGAACTGCCCAATGGCGTTCACCGACCTGCCGGCAGATGCCACAATTGACAACTGCCGGGGCTCAAACGCGGCTAAAGAGTTTTTCGTGCGAGCTCAGCACCTGCGCCCAGAGCGTTTACTTTGGCTAAAGCAATATCATAGGAGATTGGTGTCATGCCGCAGTTAGAGCAGGGCAGAATCCGCTCTTTATCAGCGTACTTCATGGCTTCTTTGATAGTGGCAACAATCTCTTCCAGCGTTTCTACTTTATCTGGTGTTACTGCCACGCAACCTATCATCAGTTCTTTATCTTTCAAATGCTTGATGAGTGAAATAGGCACATGTGAGCTTGCACACTCCAGCGACACCTGATCGATATTGCTTTTATTCATTGCGGGGAAGATGGCATCGTACTGAAGCCATTCGTCGCCAAGCGTATTTTTCCAATCGATATTTTCCTGAATGCCATAGCCGTAACATACGTGGACAGCGGTTTTCACACCAAGCCCTTCAATAGCACGGTCGAGGGTATCGCAACCCCAGGCGACCACATCGTCAGTGAATACATTAAAAGCAGGCTCATCAAACTGGATAATGTCCACACCTGCAGCAACCAGTTCTTTAGCCTCTTCGTTCAGAATCTCGGCAAAAGCCATTGCCATGTCAGCCCTATTTCCGTAGTGACCATCAGCAATCGTGTCACAGATTGTCATCGGACCGGGCAGCGTGAATTTTATGGGGTGTTTAGTGATCGAGCGGATGTACTTTACATCATCGAGATGAATAGGTTTAGGGCGTGACAGTTTTCCGGTAACGGTTGGCACTTCGAGGTTGTAGCGGTTGTCACGAATGCCCATTAGAGTTTTTACGTTCTGATCGATACCCTCGATGCCTTCAAGAAAGGTATGCACAAAGTGCGTGCGGTAGACCTCGCCATCGGTAACGGTATTAATACCGGCATCTTCCTGGTGCTTGATCCATTCGCGTGCGGCACGATTTTGTCCTTCACGCAGTTCGGTGCCCTGAAGTTTCCAGCCGCCTTTGAGTTTTTCGGGTTCCGCGAGCCAGTCGGGGCGCGGCAGGCTGCCGGCTATCGTTGCATCAAACATAGGATTGTCCTTAAATGGTTGGTTCGGTTGCCGCCTGTTCTGACGGTCTATTCTCTTTGGTTGGGGCAAGGGTAGCAGTTTCATGAGGCACTGACTGCCGTCACGGAGTCCCTCTACCACCCAATGGAAGGTTGAGGACTCGGGTTCTTAGAAGCTGTGGCGCGATTTTCCGGCAGCAGTGGTAATATTGCGCTCCCTCGGGTTAGACCCTTATTTTTATATATAGATTGTAAAGTTTATGGCTATTCAATGCGGCATCGTTGGTTTGCCCAACGTCGGTAAATCCACACTGTTTAATGCACTAACCTCAGCCGGTATTGCTGCTGAGAACTACCCTTTTTGTACCATCGACCCAAATGTTGGCATTGTTGAGGTGCCCGATGTCCGCGTCGAAAAATTATTTGCCATTGCTGGCTCACAAAAAGTCATTCCGGCGACCGTCGAGTTTGTTGACATTGCGGGTCTCGTTGAGGGCGCATCCAAGGGTGAAGGTTTGGGCAACAAGTTTCTTGCTAATATTCGTGAGACTCATGCCATTGCTCATGTTGTGCGCTGTTTTCAAAATGATGACATCACACACGTCGGTGGTGGTATCGATCCTTTGCGTGATATCGAGGTTATTAACACGGAGTTGAACCTCGCGGATCTGGATTCTGTTGAAAAAGCATTGCTCCGTGCAGAGAAAGCGGCACGTGCAGGCGGCAAAGAGAATATTACTAAGCGGGATCTCATACAGCGCTTGCGTGATCATCTAAACGAGATGAATCCCGCTCGCTCTTTGGATGCAACCAAAGAAGACTGGGCCCAATTGAGCGAGCTGCACTTGCTGACGTCAAAACCTGCGATGTACATTGCGAATGTTGATGAAGCAGGCATTGGCGGTAACGAATTTGTAGAGCGGGTTAAAGCGCATGCAAAAAAGGAATCGGCTCAGGTCGTTGTTGTATGTGCCGCCATGGAGTCTGAAATTGCCATGCTGGATGATGAAGATAAAACAGCATTTCTCGAAGACCTTGGCGTAGAGGAGCCTGGCTTGAACCGGGTCATCCGGGCAGGTTATGAGTTGCTTGGGCTGCAAACATTTTTCACGGTGGGGCCGAAAGAGCTGCGTGC
>JAQWPD010000057.1 GCA_029245525.1 Gammaproteobacteria bacterium
CGTTTTCCAAAACCGCCTTAAAGGGCTGTTGTTCTTGCCATTCCGGATGATCCGCTGCCTGAGCATGGACTTGCTCATAAATCATTAAGAACTGAAAATACTCAGGGCGTTCGGCCCACAAGGTGCCATCATGATCAAATACCGCTATGCGATCTGCCACCGGCACAAAGTCGGGACCACCCTCGGTTGTAACGCCGGCCACAAAATCAATGATGGCCGCCTTTACAGCACCCTCCTCCCAGGAGGATAAGACCTGAGGCTTGCTGTCGACACAACCCGCCAACAAAACACAAGCTCCCAAAAGCCCGGCTAAGCGCATAAGTATTTAGCCAATTCATAGCGCTGCTGGCCTTCTTCCCGCCGAAAAGCAAAAGAGCAGGAGATCGGCCCCGTCAAAACCCTCATAAATTTAAGACCTGCCACACGAATCCTCACAGTTAGCTGTGCAATCAGGCTCTGGGGCTTAATATTGCGATTGCCGATGTGCCTGTACCGGGCTTGCTGGATATCACCAACTCGCCACCATGAGCTTCAACAATACGACGGCACAGATACAAGCCCAGACCAAAGCCACCGGTATGACGACTGCGGGCAGGGTCTGCCCGATAGAATGGCTCGGTAATGCGTTCTAGGTCCTCTGGTGAAATTCCTTCACCATGATCAACAACCTTAACAAATACTTTGTCGCCGGCCAGTCCAAAGCTTACCTCCACAGGCCGCGAACCATCGGGACTATGGCGCAATGCATTCTCAATCAGATTTCTTAACAACAAACGAATGCGTGTTATATCGTAATCACCATCCATGCTGTGAGATGGGCTATCGAATTGAATACGCTCACTGCCACGCTGACCAAAATCCACATCAATCACTTGCGCTGCGATGTCGGCGAGGTTCGCCGGTTCTCGGCGCAAGCTGGCATGCCGCGTATTCAGCGCCTCGCTTTCGAGAATATCGCTAATAAGGCTCTCCATCTCCCCTACATCCTCAAGGATGCTTTGCTTTACGTTAGCGTCATCGAGAAATTCAAGCGCCACTTTGGTGCGCGTTAAAGGTGATCGTAACTCATGACTAATAGCCAACATCAGCTGACGCTTCGCCTCAAGCATTCCCTGCAAATCACTAGCCATCGCATTTATACCATCAGCCAGGTCACCCAGATCATTTCTACGCCGTTTTTGTATTCGAAAATCGAGATCTCCACCGCCGATACGTGCTGCTCCCTGCTGCATTGCCTGAATAGGATTAATCAGGAAATTCACAGCAAGAAAACACCCCAGCAACACCAGCAAGCCAACAACACTAAATATAAGGGTGCTGTTGTATATAGGTAATGGTTCATTAGCGATTTTCGGTGAGACAAAAACAATCTCATAGTCGCCCTGTATCAGCTTCACATACGCATGCTCTTCATAGCGCGCAAACTCAACCTTCTCCAACTGCTTTACCCAGTCTTCCATATCGCTGCGATTTGCATTACTCAGATCAAGTAACGAGAGTGGCCCGAATGGAATCTCAGCCAAGGGCGGAAAACGCTCATCTGAAGTCCAATCGACACCAGGCCCAATCAAGCGGATATCCACAGGAATACGCTGTGTAATGCTTTCTGCACGGGCAATAGATGGCGGGGTGCCAATGTCCTTTAGTACGTAATCGGCATGCAATGAAATATGCGCGCCGACGATTCGACGTAAGTAGTCACTATCCTGAAACAGCTGCAACGCAAACCCCGCCGCATAGGTATATGCCATAGATGCCAGCAAAAACACCACAATAAGCCGTGCTGATAATGAATGGGTAAATCGTCGTAAGGTTTCAATCACGCCTCATGCCCCAAAAACACATAGCCCGTGCCCCAAACGGTTTTGATGTAACGCTGATCCTTTCCTGTATCCCCAAGTTTTTGCCGCAAGCGGCTAACCAGAATATCTACGGAACGCGAAAACAACTGAGCATCTATACCGCGCAACTCATTCAATATTTCATCACGGTTGTAGTTCTTTCCCGGGTTCTCAGCCAATAGCAATAACAACTGGTATTCCATCGTCGTCAGTTCAATCACTTTGCCATCGAGCTTAACCGCGCGACGTTCAGTATTAATCTCAAGGCCGTCATAATGCAGCTCGGTTTTGCTGGTAGGCGTATCGGCAAAGCGCCGCAGCACATTCTGAATTCGAGCGACCAGCTCACGCGGCTCAAACGGTTTAGGCATGTAATCATCTGCGCCCAATTCAAGACCCACAATTCTATCAGTCACTTCACCGCGCGCAGTCAACATTATTACGGGCACAGAACTGGTCTTGCGGATAGTACGACACACATCAAATCCATCCTGACCGGGAAGCATGACATCAAGAATCACCAGATCAGGCTTTAGCGACTCAAGCAGCTTTAGTCCCCCTGTCGGTTCAATAGCTGCTGTGAGCTCGAGATCAAAGCGACTGAAGTACTCCTTCAGCAAGTCCCCTAGCTTCTCATCATCGTCTATTAATAAAATCTTACTCATACGATATCTCGCCTTAGCCTAATCAGAACGGTCTAAAGGACCGTGCATCTTTATACTCGAGTGTCATTCTAATGCTGGCTTAGAAAAATAGGCACAGGGGTTACAAAAAGTTACAGCGTAGAGCCTAGCCCGTCAACACCGCTCAATCATACGATAGGGCCGGATAAAGCTTCAGAAGTGACTGAGCTTGTCGTAGTCTAGAAGAGGGCCCTGCACCTTGCGATCGGCGCTCATCTATACGAGTCTACAACTGAACAATGAGCATATCATGACACTAAGACAGACATGCTCCGCTGGCACTCCTAGAATCAATAATGTAGCGCACATAACGGCATCTTCCGGAGCAATCATGGCACTAAACCAAAATCCCGCAACTGCTGAGTACACCGAACATGCCGTTTACTATGACCGGCGCTGGAAGTCATACAATAAAATTACAGCGGCTAAAACACTCGGTCTATTACAGACCAATCCCGCCGCAAAGGATCAAGCGCTGGTTGATATCGGCTGCGGCACGGGCCTACTGCTTAAAATAGTCAGCCATAGCTATCCTGAAATTAAGCTCCACGGTTGCGACATTACGCCAGCAATGATTACCAAAGCACGGCGCGCATTGGGGTGCACTGCGGATCTCAAAGTTGCTGCCGCCGAACAACTCCCATACGCACAAAAACAGTTTGATTTTGCTATCTGCAACAGCGCTGCACAGCACTTCCTCAGCATTCCGGATGCACTTCGTGAAGCCGAAAGGGTGCTAAAGCCTCGCGGCCAATTAGTGCTTACAGCATGGTCAACCGACGAACTAATACCGCGGTTGCACTACAAGCTTCTGCAAGCTCGTAACATTACAATACAACAGGTTATGAGCTCAGCTGAATATTGCAAACAGCTCGAACTGGCGGGCTTCTGTATTTCGGCTGTTCAACCGTTCCGCGCCGGGCCGCAGTGGGGACTGGTTAGCATCAACGCCAGCAAATCGCACTAACGCAACTGAACGCGCTATAGTTCTGCCATGAACTCAACACGCATCACCAGTAAAGGGCATGAGGCACTGGGCCAACAGGCAGAGAAGCTTGGCATCAGTGAAATTAAACGCCACATACTTTTATGCTGCGATCAGACAAAGCCGAAATGCTCCACTCGGGAAGAGAGCCTCATAGCGTGGGAGTACCTTAAGCAAAGACTAAAAGACCTGAATCTGGTCAAACAAGGTGGCATCTATCGCACCAAAGCAAACTGTTTGCAATTGTGCATCAACGGACCTGTGGCTGTGGTTTACCCCGAGGGCACTTGGTACCGCAATTGCACACCCGACGTACTTGAAAGGATCATCCAGGAGCACCTCATTGGGGGCAACCCGGTTGCCGAGTTTACGGTAGTTAGTCGCCAGCTGCCGCCCACCAGCGAAGAGAATCCGGACTAGTCGCCAACCCATCTTTTTCCAACTTGAGCAAATGCGCCTGTAATGAGCAGCGCGCAATAGGATGCAAGGACAGCGGCACATCGCTATAAACCCGCGACAACAAAATATCCAGTGACACTTCTCCATCAGCGCTTAATTCACGAAGATGGCGCAAAGTTTTGAGCTCTCGCTGACAACGATGCCGGATGAGGCTATCGATAGCGCGGGCAGGCTCTTCAATCATAGACCCATGACCCGGCGCAATAGCACGGATAGGGTAATGGCGCAGCAACTCCAGCGAGTCGAGATACTGCTGCATCGAACCGTCCGGTGGAGCAATCACTACAGTTGTGCCCTGATTTATATGATCACCGCTAAACAAAATACCCCTCTGCACATCGAGATAACACAGATGGTTGGAAGCATGACCGGGCGTGTGAATGGCCTGTAGCATGTAATCCCCCAATTCCAACATTTCATCGTGCATAGGTGCCCAATCAGGCTCAAATAACTGATCCTGATTCTCGCCAACGGGCGCACGCATTCCGACAAGGGTCGCGCCTGTTTCTTGCGCCAGCAACAACGCCCCGGGCGAATGATCACGATGCGTATGCGTGACTAAAATCCAGTTTAGATTTCCCGCAGCAAGCCTTACTAAGTGTTCAGTATGTGCAGGGTCTATCGGCCCCGGATCGATAACAATAGTGCCACCTGCTAATAAGTAGGTATTGGTGCCAGCACCGGTCATAACTCCCGCATTAGCGGCTTTGATACAGCGCAATGATCGTTCAGTCATTCTGGTATCTACTCCGCATCATCAGCATCGCCTTCAAAGACAATGTTCAATGCATCAAGCCGCTGACAAACCTCACTCAGATGCACCTCACCCGATACCTTTTTCGGCCAGATTGCTGGCATTGAAGGCTTATCACCTTCCGCCAAATAAGACAGAGTCTCTGCCACCGATTCAAACTGACTTAAAAGCCTCAAGTTCTCCAATGTGGGGCGAGGCAATTTGAGCGCTTCCTGCCGCGCGATACTCTCGGAGGGGCGAAGCCATTGCAAGACCATTGCCTCGGCGCCATCAGGAGAGGCTTGCTGGCCGCACGGCATTGGCGCTACAAAGAATCGTGTCGCATACCGTGAGGACACCCATTCCGGTGCAATCCAGAAACTCTGGTAAAGCAGGGAAGACAGGTCAAACTGCCAACCATGCTCCTGTGCCAAGCTGAGAAAATCCCCAGTACCTGCTAACAATTGAGCCCGAGCATCTGCGAGCTCGTCTTTTGACAATGTGGTTTCTGCCAGCAAAATACCCGCTTCTTCGAATAATTCACGAACCGCCGCCAACCACCATGAATGGGGTACTTCTGGCCACTGCAACTGCTCCGCCATCTCGGCAGACGTGAGTCCAAAAATATGCGCAAGCCACTGTGAGGATTTATCCTGCGACTCAAGACATCCACCGGGGAACACCCAAGAATGAGCGAATGACATACCGCCCGGCCGCTGCAACATTAAAACGTCAATGCCTCGGTCTGCCCCGATGCTGTCGCGAATAAGCAACACTGAGGATGCCGCACGATATCGAATAGAGGAATTCATCTGTTGACGCAATAGCACAGCCGGTCAGGCTAAATGCCATCGACCGAATGACAGTAAGGGCGGTGGGGTAAAGCGTTTAGGCGTCCGGCAACCTGCAAATCTGGCCATAAGGTCAACCCCGACAGAAGACCGTGGCAGAGCTACTAAGCAGGGTGCCGGACATAAAAAAACGCTCATGCTGAGAAACCTAAGTAGGCGACCGATGCCTTCAATGACTCGGCTCACAAGAGATAGCACAAATTTATAGCGGGCTCTGATCTCATAGAGACAATCACAAACCAAATCCATGCATTATCCCGACTCGTGCAATTGTTTTTTGTCTTCCGGTGAGCATTGCACACCGGTGCTAAGTCGGAGATCACAGCAATAAGAACGGGTCCAATTATATAGGAGCGCAGGGTGGCTTGTAGACCTATTTAACCAGGGGTTTCCGTCACAGCGGTCCGCAGCTGCTTTATAGCATTTGCTTATATAAGGTATTATTTATTAAAAACAGATACTTATTTCGAACCAGCAAAACAGGCATACTCGGTATGCCCAAATACTGTGGGCACTAACAACATCCGCTGGAAACATCATCTGCCACGGCAGATTCGAAAGGGTCTTCATACATTAAGCCACTAAAACGTCCTAAGTGCCGTCGATCATCGCCGATAATCTCAAAAAATGAAGAAAATCGCGAGCCGCGAATCATTTTGGCGATGTTCGCACTCACCGACACCGCCTTATTCCGTGGAAAACTTAAATCCATTGCAAAATCAAGAAGCTCTGGCTGCTCAGAAAGACCGCCCCGATAGATCGCCTGATGCCCATAATCCTCGGGACGAGTTTCAGCTCCGGAAAGCTTAAACAGCCGATATGTGGCGGAACAAAACCGTATATCGCCGGTTTTTTGCGCTATTTCAGGGTCTTCAATATCAATGGGATGGCTCTCAACCAGCAACGGCTCTGCAAATCCGGCTGCATGGGCCAACGCAATGAAGTCCTGCCAATACAAGGCACCCGAGAGGCACTCGCCGTAAAGAACCGGGTCACGGGTTAGCTCATCCGGAACCCGCCGATCCGCATACACATCAGCGAAATACAGCTCACCACCCTCACGCAACAGGTCATGAGCACTGTTCAGCACCGCCGCCTTATCGATAGCAAGATTAATCACGCAATTGGAAATAACCGCATCAAAGCTGCCCGCAGTCAACGGCAGTTCATCCAGCTTCTCAATATTCCCTTCGAAAAACTCAACATTCGACAATGAGTAAGCAAAGCGTTCACGATGATAATCCTGATACTGGCGAGCAACATCGAGCTGAGCCACAGTCATGTCGACCCCAACAACGCTGCCCTGCTCGCCGACCAATCGTGACAGGAGATAGACATCACGACCAGCACCACAGCCCAGATCCAGAACTCGCAAACCGCTGAGTGACTCTGGCAGTGCTAGACCGCAACCGTAATAACGGGCCATCACGTCATCATGGATTTGCGAGAGTGCCTCTTTTACATGATCGGCTGGCTGCACAACCGTGCAACAAGCACTGGTTTTCAGGTCCTCGGTGGACGCAAGCACCTCACCGTAATAATGCTGAATTTCCTGATGCAAATCAGGCTCACAACAAGTAGAAGATTGGTTACTATCTTTAGCGGTCATAGTCTTATCACATTCTGATCGTCTTAGTTTCACCAGCGCGCCAGCAATTGGCAGAGGAAAATATCATTAATACCACAAGCGACACTGCTCTGTGCTACAACATCGAACAACCACAGTCGACCCCAAATCATGGCTGATGCCGCAATAACTGAGACACTGCTGGTGTTGTTCGCACGCGAGCCTCACGCCGGTTCGGGAAAGCGCCGCATTGCTGAACAGCTTGGCAATATAGCAGCTCATGCAGTCAACAGCGAAATGTATGCCGCTGCGCTCGGGGTGCTCGAGCGCTGGTCAGGGCCGGTGGCGCTTGCATTAGCTGACCCATCAACCGATTCCGATGCTCATAGCACGCTGTCCCGCCAGCACATCAGACTTGCGCAACCAGACGGCAGCTTTGGCGCTCGACTCCAGTCGGTCGACCTAACACTGTGCGCCCAGCATCACGGGCCGCGGCTGTATCTGGGCAGTGATGCGCCTGAACTTAGCGAATCCTTTTACCGGACAGCGGCAGAGCACCTCCAACACTACGATGCGGTGCTGGCGCCAGCACACGATGGTGGCGTAACGCTGCTTGGCACTCGATGCCGATGGCCCGCACTGGAGCACTTACCCTGGGGCACAAGCAAACTCTGCGAAGCACTTGAGGAGGCATGTCTCAAAGAAGGGTTGAGCATTATGAAAATGCCAGTATCCGCTGATGTAGATACGCTCGATGATTTGCTGCGACTGCGCCGCAGCCTCAAGCGCGACACACGAAACAATCAGCAACAACTGCTCATCCGACTCAGACAAATACTTCCGGATATTCATGCGGTAATACCCGTGAAGCATGATCATGCGGCGGCATTAGCGTTGAGTGAAGCACTTATCTCGCAAGGGACAGACCAAATTTTGATTAGCGACTCCGAGCAGAGCGGCCAACTGGCAGAGGCTTGCCAGCAGCTCGGCATTCACTACCAAAGCAACCCCAACAATCGCGGCGCTCGGCTTGATATCGGCGCTCGGTCAGTTAAAAGTGGAAATATTTGGTTCCTGCATGCCGATGCACAACCTGCCAAAACCGCGGTAGATGATATACGCAAGCATCTATTGCAATACGATGCTGGCTGTTTTCGCTTCCAATTCTCGGGCCCTGGCGCCGCAGGTAAAGGCCTCCTTGAAAGAGCCATCAATTGGCGAGCAAAGCATTTTGTTCCTTATGGTGACCAGGGTCTTTTCGTAAAGCTGCAAATCTACATCGACAGCGGCGGTTTCTCACACACGCCACTGTTTGAGGAGGTGCCGTTGATTAAATACCTTAAGCAACATACGCGCTTTACCATGCTGAACACGCCCATTGGTGTTTCAACCCGTCGCTGGCAAAAGGATGGCTGGATAAAACGCACGCTGCACAACCGTTGGCTGGTCATGCGCTACCTTGCGGGCGCCTCACCTGAAAGTCTCGCAAAAAGCTACACCAGTCAATAAGCTGCCACTATGACAGCGGCCACATCAATCAACCTATGGACTCATACAGAGACAAATGAGCCTCGCGGCTATATAGATTCCGGAAGCTTGAAGGAACTGTGGTTTCATACCGGCACCGCTTGCAATCTAGCCTGCCCATTTTGTCTTGAAGGTTCCAAGCCCGGTGACAACCGGCTGCAACGGATCACGCTCAATGATGCCAGACCATTTATCGATGAAGCAGTTGAACTCGGCGTTGAAAAATTTTCGTTTACCGGAGGCGAACCTTTCATCGTTAAAGACTTCGTCAATATACTGCACTATGCAGCGAACCGTCGTCCCTGCCTTGTATTGACCAATGGTACACAACCGGTATTGAAACGCCTGCAGCAAATTGCCATGCTTAAAAACTGCTCTTACCCAGTGAGCTTTCGCATAAGTATTGATTACCCGAATGAGATGCAGCATGACGCTGGCCGCGGCGCGGGCTCTTATAGAGAGGCACTACAATGCATTAGAGAGTTACGGGCAATCGGCTTCGACGTGTCAGTGGCAAGACAAATGTCAGCGGACGAAGACAGCGCACTGGCCGAAACCGCCTACCGGCAGCTGCTGACGAATGAGCATATTGATCTCGATACAAGAATCGTCAGCTTTCCCGATTTCGGCATCCCCGATTCCGCGCTCAAGGTTCCCGACGTAACTGAAAATTGCATGACGACATACCAAACGGCCACAACACGGAACCAGTTCATGTGTTCATTCAGCAAAATGGTAGTCAAGAAAAACGGGGGAATGCGCGTATATGCATGCACGCTAGTAGATGATGACCAGCGGTATGATCAGGGGGACACCCTTAATGAAGCATCAGAGAAGCGCGCGATGCTCACCCATCATCGCTGCTACAGCTGCTTTAAGTTCGGATCTTCCTGCAGCGAAGGCTAAGTTGGGAAGAAATCAATCGGCTTGGTCGTGGTTAGACGCGCAACATCTTTATCATCAAAGCGGAACATCTTAATACGCTGCACTAACTTACGCTCAAGCTCTGCATCGTTCAGTTCGCTGGATACGATCTCCACCATGGAAACTTCGCCGCTAGGCTCAATCGTCATGCGCAACACGACCTTGCCTTGCAGCCCTGGGTCCTTACGCAGCGAACGGGTATACAACGCATAGATAGCGCCTTTATTCTGATCAAACACCATCTCGATTTCTTCACGGCTTCGCGATGGAACCGATCCACCACCATCACCGCCCGACCCTACCGAACTGCCAAAGCCTTCGATAGGGCTACCCACCTGAGTCGTATCACGGCCGCCAATTCCCGAACCCCCGGTATTGCGACTCATCGCTGCCGTACTAATGCCGCCACTGCTCTTGCCCACCGAAGATGAAATCATCGAGCGCTCACTTCGCTTGGCTTCACCAGCAACACCGGTAAGGGGCTGATCTTTCACAACCGCAGAAACCGCATTATTACTCCGCAGATCCGCAAGGTCTGCTGAAAACGCCATTAAGCCGGCTCGCGATGCTTTTTTGCGCGCATCAGCCTTAGTCTGTTTTGGCGGAACTGGCTTTGGTGTCTCTTGTGGCGTTTCTGTCACGGTCTCGGCAGGCTTGGGTGCCTCGGATTCTATCGGGACATCAACAGGCTTAGGCGGTGGCTCAACCTTCTTCTCAATGAGCAAGCGGGCAAAGCGTTCGGGGATTTCTTCCTGTTTGTCGATATCCACATCAGGTAGCGGCAGCCAGGGGACAATTATAGCAAACAGCAATGCAGCGATAATGGTTCGCTGCCAAACCTTAGCAAAGGTCTTTTCTTGCTCGGCCGCCACTTCCCATGGCAACGAATAGGATCGGTAATGCATAAATAGAGCATCCTGCCGACTCATTGCGCTGCTCCAAGGGTGGCTGCATCGGCAGGGCCCTTCTGCACAATCGCCAGGGATACCCGGCCGTAATCAGCCGCCGTACAACTCGCCATGACTCGCTTTAAGAGCTGATAGGGCAAACCTTTATCACCCATAATAGTAACTTCACGGCTTTCGATTTCCGCGCTTTCATCGTCCTTAACCAGCAGCTTTTCGGTCTGGCGTCGCAACTCATTTTCGACTTCCGGAATAACTACACCTGGCTGAGCCATCACATCGGCGGTGTCGGCAACACGGCGGCCCTGCACTAATATGTAATCCGCATTAACCATGATCACAACGCTTTCACGGGCTTTCGCTTCCGCGACAGATTCAGGCAGCTGAATATCCTTAGCGTTTGGCAATACCTCAACGTCCGAAGAGTTCACCAACAGGAAAAACACCAGGATCGTAAAGATATCCATCAACGAGATCAGGTTCAGGCCCGGGCTTTTCGCCTTGTTTAACCGTTTCTCCATCCGCTTTGCGCGTCGTGACATCATCGTGAAACTATCCTCACTTAATTCCCGGCCAAAACCGGTGCATCGCCAATGGAGACTTCAGGAAATAACTCGCCATAAATAACGTCACCCGCGACAACTTCGGGGTACGACCGGGTCGCATCAATAATCTGCACCAATACGTCATACTCAACATCAGGCTCCAGCAGCAGAGCAGCATCGAGTCGATCAGGGTAGGTGATCTTTACGCGTTTTAGGTAATTGGTTAAGCCGGCATAATCATACTCATTATTAAGCTTAGGCAGCACTGTTAACGAGCCACCATTGCGGTCACCGACCTCGATAGAATCTGCGCGTACAATTACTTCCAGAGCAAATTCAGGCGGTTCAGCCGACGCCTCGGATTGCGCCAAGGGCAAATCCAATTCGACAATCGCAAGTCTTGAAAACACCGCGGTAATTAACAGAAACGGAACCAAAATCACCATCAAATTCATGAAGGTGGTGATATTCAGCTCTTCAGCTTCCTTATTACGACGCGCTGACCGACGATGGCTCATGAATCGCCATCAGCCCGGCGTTCACCCACCGTGTTCAAGAATTTCACGGACGCCATTTCCAGGCTATCAATAATTTCAGTTGTCTTGGTCTGCAAAACCGCATGCATCAGCAGCAATGGAATCGCTACAATCAAGCCAAACGCGGTTGTATTCATAGCAACCGAAATACTGGCAGACAGAAGATCAGCTTTCTCCGCAGGGTTGGCGCCAGAAACGGCAGTAAAAGCGCGAATCAATCCAATAATAGTTCCAAGCAATCCAAGCAATGTAGCGATATTGGCAAAGGTCGCAAGATAGTGAGTACGCTTTTCCAACTGCGGCATCACCTCCATCAAGCTTTCTTCCATCGACCTCTCGATATCATCCCGCCGACGTGCCGTTTTAATCCGGTTCAGTCCGTAAGTTAGAATCGTACCCAATGCCGACTTCGACGCACTGGTTATTGATTCGGCTTCAACGTACTCGCCATCCTTAATGAAAGGGGTTACTTCCTTCCACAAAGCGTTACTTCTGGTCTGAGTCGTTGAGAGGTACATATACCGCTCAACGGCTATTGCCAGTCCTGCAGCCAAAACCAGAATAACCGGGTACATAAAGAACCCGCCGTTCTGGAAAAAGCCGACGATGCTGCTGTAAATTTCCATGGCCCTAAAGCCTCCTTTCCGAAAAAATCTTAATTTGTTGCGCCATCCGTTACCGGAGATGTGGACAATTGCCCATAATAGTCCACATGTCTAAGAAACACGTCACGGTCTACCGGTGCGAGCACTTGATCAAGCAGACTGTTCATCGCGCGGCCATCTAAATTACCGGGTCCGGCACTTTGCCAAGGCACTATATAAAGGACCTTCGGGAGCTCTGCATTGCCCGTAATAACGGTAGACCCGAGCTCAAGCTTATCAACCTTGCGGCTCTCTGCTCTCGCTTCAGCGGTGTCTGAACGCGCAGTCTCCTGTGCCTGCGCGAGCGACAACAGGCCACACAACACACAAGCTAATAATCGATGCATCATCATTGTTTAAGCCCTCCTGCATCACCTCTGGCCGTGCGGCGCCGCAGATCCGCTATCCAGCGATCCAGCGCTACTGTATCCGCATCTGCCGGTAACCTATCGCGATACTGCTGATAATAAACCAGCGCGACCTCAGGTTGTTGCAAATATAAATCGTTCAAGACACCCAGATTCAGGTACGCCAAGGCATATTCTGGATTAGCAGCAATAGCGTCACGATACGCGGTATCAGCCGATTCAAATTGACCCTGCTCACGGTAAATAATACCCAGCTGATTGTAGGCTGGAGCATAACCAGGCTCAACGAGCACGGCGGTCTCCAGTGTCGCTACGGCAGCATCCGCCTGATCACTGCGTAACTGCAATTTTGCCAGATTCAGGTAGGCCGCTGAGTAACCGGGATACTCAATAATAAACGCCTCGAATGCAGTAATAGCCCGACCATCCTCACCGTTGCGCATTTTTTCCAACGCCTGCTGATAGCTTTGCAGCACCGCTGATGGAACATCCGGGCGGGCATTCCCTGCCTTAGAAGTGTCTCGCTGCATCATACTGCAGCCACTAATTGTGGTCAGCGCGAGCGCTATACATGCACTGTTAATCAGTAAGCGAAGCATAGCTTTCGGTCCTTTCTGATCTTGAGTAACGGCCCGGCATCAACTCGGCCAAGCGAGCATAGCTGTCTTTAACCGCCTGGTCATATACACCGTTAGCAGCGCGCTGCACATTTGCCTCATAAATCTCGATCGCTTTTTCTTCGAAAGGAAATGCCTGTTCTTCGAGCAAAATATCGTACTGTTCCAGTTCATCATTATTCAGCTCCGGCGGTTTCTCCGAGCTCATCAGATCCTTACTCAACTGATAATAGATTTCTGCCACCTGATAAGTGGCGACCGTCGTGACCTCAGCAACGCCATATTCTGCAGCAGCGTTATACGCATCAAGCGCCTCTTCCATGCGGGCTTTTTTGACTTTCATGCTCGCCTGCAGGGGCGCATTGAGTTTTATCGCCTCAAAACGGACAAAGTAGGGTTCAGCCAATTCAAGTGAACCCTTTGCCGCAAGATACCGACTGCGGTCGCTGCGCTGACTGCCCGCCGCCGCATCTTCCGCAATGATTTCTCTCAAAACCTCATCACGCGCCGCCCCATCCTTTAACTGCAATTCAATATTCGATAGCCGAAAACGTGCCTCCAATGATTCGCTCATTGGTTCAGGAAACTCATTCACAAACTGGCGGTAGGTGCGCTTGGCAGCAGAAAGCTGGTCATTATTCTGGTACAGCTCCGCTGCCTGCCACAGTGATTCGCGACGCGTGTCAGCACTCAAGTCGCCATTTGCCGACAAGCCCTCGAATTCTGCTGCCGCAGCCAACAACATACCTGCCTGCAAGTAGGAATAAGCCATTTTCTGTGACACTTCATTGCTAAGCGGATGCTCCGGGTACTGGGCACGAAACTGCTGCAATATCAAAATCGATTCAGGCCACCGTTCTCCGTTAATCAATAAGGTCGCTGCATCAAACACTGCGACAGGCTTAATGTCGGAGCTGTCTGCAATCCGCAGATAATCAGCCACCGCCAAATCAACATCACCCGCCAGCTGCGCAGCCTCTGCCTGACGGAAAATTGAAGCGGCAATTCGCTCCTGCACCTCAAGACGCTCTTCGTCAGAAATATCGTAGCTCGCCAACTTCAAATAGGCCTGCTCGGCATACTCGTATGCGCCCTGATCAAAGCGCGCCAATGCGACGACTCGCCACGACACTATCTGAAAATCATTGCTTGCCTTGGGCTTCCGGCTCAACAGCTCGCGGGCAACAATACTCGCTGCAGTAAATCGACCACGGTCAAACAGCTGCTCTGATACAGCCACAAGCAACGCACTCGACTCGGGATTATCTGGATACTTATTGGCAAAATAAAGATCGTCCATGATCTGCTGTTCATCCCAAGCCGCCTGATCTGCTACCGGCAAGGTATCGCGATACATGCGGGCTGCGAGGATTGAGGCAAAACCGGCTTCAGCGGCCTGCGGGAAACCCGGATAGTCATACGCTGCAGCCTGGTACGCAGCAATCGCCGCTTTCGGCTGAGCAGATTCAGTGAGTACCTCGCCAAGCAGGAAGATGCGCTTAGCCACCTCTGGGTCATCAGGAAAAGCATCAATGTAAGTGCGGTACCACAATGCTGCTGCCACATAAGCCTCTGCATCATTATTCTGCTGAGCTCTGGAATGTTGGTACTGTGCGAGATCACTAAGGTTTATTTTTAGCTCGGCAATAACCTCAGGCCGATCTTCCGGCTGCCAGTAACCCCAGTAGTCTGCAGCAAGCCCATAGGTGCCAACATAGGCCATCTTGCTCTCAAGCACCAAACTGGGGAAACCTGCGGTGCGATAGGCGGCGATAGCCAGACTCTGAAATACCGGTGCTTCATAGTGCGTAGGGTAATCGATCGCAAACGCCTCATAGACCCCCGCCGCATCAATATAACGCTCTTTTTCCAGATACAACTCTGCTAGCCCCTGATACAAAAAATACGCGTATCCAGAACTATTGTGTGATGCCACATAACTGCGGATCGAATCCGGACCATCTTCATATGAAAATGCAATACTCATTACGCGCAGAGTGTCTTCAAACAATTCACGATCAGCGCGAGATAGATTCTCAATAACGGCTGATGACTCTGCTTCAGAGTAACCGCCAAGCTGCTCATCCATGAGCGTCAGGAACGATTCAATGCCTTCAGGGTAGAAACCCTGTTTAAAGCAACTCCACCCATGCTTATACAACGATTGCTCATAAAAACGGGAAGCATCACCCTGCGCTATTACAACGGCGTAAGCGGCCTCAGCACCAATATAATTTTTTTGGATGAATAGAATCTCACCACGCCGAAATTGGGCTTCTGCAATAAACTGACTGTTTGGCCAGCGACGAACAAATTCATTTAGCGTAGTCAGTACGTTGTCCTGCTCACCCACATTTTCATAGGCTTTGGACAGCTGATACAGCGCCGCCTCCATGCCATCATAATCAGGATACTGGACACGAATATCATTGTAGATACGAATAGCGGCTAACTGGTCGGCGTCGTTGTAGAGCGTTCCACCCGAATCAACGCTGCGCTCCTCAGCGATTTCCATATAAAGGTCAGCCTGACGCCGCATAGCCTCTGCGCGCAATACAGCGTCGGCAGTGCCCTCAGCCAAATAACCTGCGTAAGCATTCAGTTTCCGGGAACTGGAAACCGGGTCCGGCTCAGCTATACGCACTTCAGGCGCTCGGCCGGATAAACTTTTTAGTGTCGCCGGATCTTTTTTACCGGGCCAAGCCGGTGCTGCGCTTGTTGCTAACATCAGGACGATCAGCAGTGTCGAAGATGCAGAAATACGATAATGCAAACTCACTCTGCAAACTCCGCTGATGGACCAGCGCTATCAAAAATTGCAGCCTGGGCAAATCGAGCCTGAGCACGATACTGCAATAGCCGCTCACGCTGCTCCACTAAATTTTCAGCGGCAACGTCGCTCAGCTCGCTTATCTGCAAGGCAGACACCACAGCAATATCATCGATCAACTGCTGAACCTGCGGTGCAAGCATGCGTGCACGCTCTGCGTAATCTTCTAACAAAAGAGGTGTTGCGGTTAACCGTTGAACAAATCGCGCATGGGTGCTCTCAGACTCTGCAATGAGCGCACCCAACTCTGCCTGCTGACCCTGCTGCTGCCATCGTCGAAGCTTAAATTCACGGTCTATATCCCATGACAACACGCCCTTAAAGAGCTCCAGCTTCTCCTGCGACTCGGTGCTGGCCGTGCTCCATTCGGAAGAGTTTTCTAATGCATCAATACGCTGCAATACCGACAACTCTTTCGCAGAAGCAAATACCACCGAGTCATCACTATTTTCTGCTGCTGAAATTGTCTCTGCAACACGCTCATAAGTGCTTCGATGAGCTGCCATCTCCTCGGCATAAAGCCCGTCAGGCAAACGCTCCAATGCGATCGAATAGGCTGCCATTCGCGAAGCTACGATGTCGCCATAGATGTCCAGACGAGTCTGCCAATCACGCAAATGAGACGCCAGCATGACGAGATCACGATAGTTACGCAGCCCTGATTGAAACCGATTGCTGGCAATAACCTCATACAAATATCGAACCTCGGTAGTATCAGGTAATGAGCTCAGACTCCAGCTGACACGACTAAAATCGGAAACATCTTCGGTAAGCAACTGCTTCATGAGCTTGCCCTGACGAGCAACCACAATCGCCTGATCCAACCGACGAATCTCGTTGTCGTAAAGCTGAATCGCAGCCGTATAACTCTCAACCGCCTGCTGATTCGCACCCAACTGCCGATAGGCATATGGAATAGCCAGCACTGATTCTTGGAATGCCGGATCAATTGCCTGACGATCACGCAATTCGAGCCATGGCACGAGTGCACCACGAAAATTACCCTCAGCAGCCTCCGCCCAACCGTAGCCTAACAATGCTGAACTCGAAAACGGGCCTGTTAAACGAATTCTTTCTAAAGCCACCTTCGCCTGCGCACCGTCTTCCTGACGCAACCAAACAAAGCCCAGCGCAAGATTCGCGCGGTCACGCAATGCCCGCATTTCTTCACTGGACGCTTTTATGCTGCCTACAGCATCCAGATAGGCCGTTGCCTCATTGATGCGATCAGCCTGAACCAGAGCAACCCCGAGGTTATATCGGGCGTAATTTCCCCAATCATCAACAGGCTCCCAGGCATCAACTATTTGTTCTGCCTTACCAAGCTCGCCCAATTCCATATAAGCCTGCGACAACAATGCATTGCGTTCGACGCTCTGGTGAGCCGGCAATTGATCTCCCGCGTACCGCAATACTTCTGCAGCCTCATCGATGTAACCACGCTGAAATAGTATTTTGCCCAAAAAAAACCAGGCCCTACCTCGAAGCTCTTGCTCAGCAGATACCCTCTCGCCATCCTCAACCAGAGTCGGCTCCATGTTATTCCCGAGCAGCAGTTCAAATATTTCTGCCGCATCGCTATGCAAACCATACGACAGTAGCAACCCGCCACGGAGCAATTCGGCTTCGGCAGCATGATCATCTATGCGGGAAAAATGCTCTTCAACAAGCAATGTTGTTAAAGCAGAGAAATAATCTTGTTTGTAAAACTCATACAACACCTGACCGTATGACAGGTTCTCTATAACGACACCAGAACGGGGTGTTACTTCCGCCGCACACAGCTGCCCACAGCCAATAAGAGCAGCTACCAGCGATAGTTTGCGAACCAATCTGCGCACCGGGCTTTACTCCCACTCCCTAATCACGAACTCCGGTTGTTGTGAACTGTCGCGGTCGGAAATTTTAAGTTCAACAAACTTTGCGCCCAATCCTTTGTCAAACTCAAGGCTTGCGGCCCTGCGATAATCACGCCCGGACGGCCCCTTGCCGGTAAAGACTGCTACCAACTCGTGCTCACCTGACTTCAAGTTGCCAATATAAAAACGCTGCACACCACCGCGCAGCAACGCGTCTGTTTCGCGGGGGGTATACAGGTAGCTACTCAACTCTTTGCCATCCAGAGTTACCTCAACTGAATCAAGTGAAAAATACTTACCCACATCCATGGACAAAA
The DNA here is from genome assembly GCA_029245525.1 of Gammaproteobacteria bacterium. GTDB lineage: Bacteria > Pseudomonadota > Gammaproteobacteria > Steroidobacterales > JABIQA01. The sequence goes on from JAQWPD010000057.1 coordinate 18,192, forward strand.
ATAACATCAACTGGGTATTGGCCGGAAACAAAAGCTCCTCTTCCAATACAAATAATTCACGATTCAGGCTTAACACCGAACGCTTAAGATCCTGAACCTGTTGGTCGACAGGTGCCACAGCTTCTGCTTTGACTTCCTGAGCAGATAACGTCATCACTGCAGTCACCATAAGAATTAATCCGACCAGCTGCTTCCAAAACGAACTCATTATATTCATTGCCTCATCCATCACTCAGCCAGCAAACTGGCAAGCTCATCTTCGTAAACTATCTCATCACTGGCTTTATAACCCTGATGCACAAAGCGCAGCCGCCCCAGTTGATCAATAATCAGGGTTACAGGCAAGGTGGGCAGTTCATAGAGTTTGCTGACAGTTTGATCTGTGTCAAACATAACAGGAAAACTAAGTTTTAGTGCCCGAAGATCTTGCTCCGCTTTCGCTCGATTATCGTCAATATTAACGCTGAGCACCTGAACATCGCTGCCGATTGTCTCGACAATACCATTCAGCTGAAGCAACTCAGCACGGCATGACTGACACCAACTCGCCCAGAAATTGAGCAGCACCACCTCACCGCGATATTCACTCAAACGCCGATTAACACCGGTGTCGCTGGGCAAAGCAAAATCCGGAGGAGACTCGCCCACCGAAGGCAAGCTGCTGTCCGCATGAACCGCCACCAATGTAAGTGCAACCGCTAACACGCTCATCAATTTATTGACAGACAATGACATTGTGCAGACTCAAACCAACAGTAAAAGAAGGCGGGTACCCATAGCCCGCCGGATTAACACAGCGGATTCTGGGCGCCGCGCAATGCTAACAGGAAGGCCATAAATCAGTAACAGTTTATCGCTATCGCTAAGCATCTCATGCCAGCAACCGCTTGTATTTTATCCCGATTACACGGCATGCCTCGTGATCAAGGTCACGCTTTACCCGCTCAAGCCTCCTGCAGAGCGCAAGCCAAATGCTTTTCTCAAAATAATTCTAAAGGCCAGTCAAGCCGCTTGAGTAATACAGCTGCCCGTCCGCGTCAATTATCACTGCCTCGTAGGCTGGCATGCTCTCGATCTGGTGCAGTCCGGCCGAGACCCCGAGGACAAATACACTGGTGGATAAGCCATCGGTCATAGTGCCATCAGGACCAAGAATAGTGACGCTGCGCACGCCCTCCGTCGGCAATCCAGAAGCTGGGTCAAGAATATGATGGTAACGGGCCCCATCCTCAAGAAAAAACCGCTCGTAGTCACCTGATGTAGAAACAGCCTCATCAATAATAGGCAGACGGGTCACAATGCCATCAGTCTCATCCGGATGACGAATACCGATAATGAAGGGGACACCACGCCGGTCGCCGAGAATGCGCGTATCACCGCCAGCCGTAGCGCTCGCATGAGCAATACCCTGCTCACCCAACAGGGCAATGACCTGCTCTACCGAATACCCTTTTGCGATACCGCCAAGGTTAATTCGTACGCCCGGACGCAGAAACCGCACAGTGTTATTCGCCATATCGAGTTGCACATGACGATAGTTAACCGTATGCAAATTATCCCCTATTGCACCGACATCGGGACGGACTGAATTACGATAATCATAAAGATGCCCAACGCTGTCATAGGTAATATCAAAAGCCCCGCTGGTGGTTTCTGACAGTTGTAATGCGCGCTGCAACAACTGCATCAACTCGCTGGAAACCTTTACCGGACGATCAGCCGCATAGGCATTGATATTCCACACCTCGGTATCAGCAATATAGGTGCTCATGGCATTTTCGATGCGGTCGAACTCCGCCATCGACAGGCGCATCACGTCATGCCCGCGCTCAACACCCATGGGGCTTGTATCATCAAGCCAGAATGTCACGGTAACCTGCGTGCCCATCTTACTTTGTACTTCACGCAGCCATTCGGCTCTGGCCGGAGTCACGCTTAACAGCCCGACCAGCACAATATAGAACAAGCAAATAGATTTAGTCGGCATGGCGATCAAGCAACAAATAGTAAATGAACTCAGAAGCCAATAGAAAAATAAGCCCGAAGCACATTAGCATCAAACTCAAACAACTGCTCTGTAGCTAGCGTCGTACCCGGTGAGTTATTGGTGTATTCATCGTAGCTGGACATGATGCGGTCATAGTAAATATTGAGCGAGCCGCTCTCTATCTTCCCAAAACCATTCGGCAAAAACTGGTAGCTAAATCCAAAACTCAGTGTGTGGCTGTCGAATGGACTCAGTTCTTTATCGCGCCCCATAAAGTTTTGCTCATCTCTACGGGCAAACATATTACTAAAAAAATCGGCGCCGGTTTGCGTGTAGTAGCGATATCCCACATCGAATAACCATGAATTGCTAAGAGCACGGGTATAACCCAACTCTATGTCATGCGCCTTAATTTCCCAATCGTCGCTGTAGTAACGATACTCAGCATAAATCGATGAGCGCGGCTCGAGAAAATAGAGCCCGCGCAAAGACGCTGCGTTACTCGTGCGTGTCCCAGGATACGCCTCAAGAGCATATGAGTAGCCTATAGCGGATGCCGCATCAAGAAATCGATATGAGCGGTAAGGGTTGTTCAAAAAACCTTCATCAGTGATGGTTTCAAACGTTATGCCAAGCAATGCATTTTTAGTCAGCACTTGCGTAAGCCCCAACCGATAATTTCGACGCTCTATTGCCTGCTTAAACGTCGGTGTACCATTTTTTCTAACCTCATCTGAAGCACGTCCGTAACCAAAACTAAGCGTACTCAGTCCACCAAAAAAATCTTGGGTTACTCCAAACCAATAGTTAGATCCCGAATAATCATTCTCTTCACTATTTGCGCTGCCAACACCAAATGTTGTATCTCCGTACACAAGGTCAGCGGCCAAACTAACCTCTGTGCGATCCTCTGTATACGGACTACCTTGTGTCACAACATCAATCGATGCACTGGTAATATCATCGACGTAGTAATTTGCGGCGAATGATACGTTTGCGCCTAAAGACTTGCGCACCAAAATAGAGGGGCCTGTAACTTCAACGCCCCCACCACTGTAGGCGTGATACAGCACATCAACCCTATCTTCGGGGAGCACCGCCGCATTTGCCGGAAGCGGCAAAACCACTGCCACAAAAATTAAGGCATTTAGAGAGGTGATTCTCACAAGTATCTTCGGCCTTCCTAGTTACAGCCACAACCTCCGCCAGCACTTCCGGATGCGCCACGCGCACCCTCGCGAGCCTCATGCACATGATTCATATACATACTGGAAACAGGATCACGATCAAACTGCATAACCGGATCGGCGAGATTGCCCCGCTCATAAGGCTTTACCCAGGGCTCAGCACCCATACAGCCGCTCAATACTGCAGCAATAATCACGTAAATAGGCAGGTACATTGTCATCTTTACTCTTTAATAAGCTCGCGAATTTGACGCTGGTATTCATCCTCATAACCCGGCTGATAACCGTGATGGATATAACGCGATGTGCCGTCACGACCGATCAATATGGTGCTGGGCATCGCGACAACATCATAGGTCTGGCTAATGTCATTAGTGGTGTCAAGCACAACCGGAAAACTTACACTAACTTCCTGCAGGTATTGGAGAGCCTGCTGAGAGTCAGCATCAACATTTACCCCCAACAAAGTGAATCCTAGGGGCTCATAACGCTGATACAAGGCCTCCAATAAAGGCATTTCCTGACGGCAGGGACCACACCAGCTCGCCCAAAAATTAATCATTACCACCTGCCCTTGATAGTCGGCAAGACTAAGCTGGCCACCTGCATGTGATTCTAGATTTGCGCTGTCTTCCCGCAGGCTATGCGGCATAGCGTAGGCTGCGGGCACGCACAGACTTGCCAATACCATGAAAAACATCAGCAGCTGGCTATAACTCTGTCGCGACACAGTTATTGCAGACTGCATTATCTGCCTATTTTTGAGGTGCTTCATATGGGAGTTGCCAAATAGAAAATACATGACTCGCTGCCCAGCAGTGTGTTGCCGCTCACAGCTGGGTTCTGTGATGGAGTTAACAATACTGAAAGTCTCTATCCGGCTGTATTACATAAGCTGAGGCAATGTCCGGCGATCTAACTCCGATTTCATGGACAACAGGAAGCCGATGGCACGCGCTAAGGAGTTAATAACACAGGCTAAGCGCATCAAATCGCCCGCTAGACCGGGCCAGAGTAATTGCGCTTACGTTGGATACAGACTGCAGCCGAATCGGCTTGGTAGAAATGAGAGTATCGATACCGCCGGCAATCAATATGCCGAAATTGGCTGACACAGACGGCACGTTCTGGACAGATTGCGATGCATTGTGGAACTACCCACAACTGATGAGCTAAAAGAACCAGGTAACTGCGACCGTGCCTTCAAAATTGTTGGTCACCTCTTTACTGCCTAACACATCCAATTCAAACAAATGGTCGCGCACATCAATGCGCAGTGCAAAAGAATCGGTCATGATCAGCTGGTAGCCAAAACCACCATTCACGGTAAAGTGCTTATCGCCGGCAAACTCGGTAGTTCCCAAGCCTCCAATCAAATAGAACGAACTATTAAATGCTTTATTGGATCCTAGAAAGGCTTCACCAGGCAACACATTCAAGCCCAAATTGATATTCCAATACCGGTAATCACGGTCACTTCCATTTAATAGTGGCGCTGAACCACTTAAGCGTTCATAACTGGTGTTGCCGGCACGACTAAAGCCGATGTTCGCCTCAGTAAAAATATCTTCGGTAACATGAAATATGGCTTTAAGGCCTACCACAGTATTTACGCCGAAGTCTTCTATGCTGAGCATGCCAACATAAGGACCTATTTCGAAGTTTTCTGAGTCGATATCTGCACGACGTATTTGGCGGCGCTCTACCGACGGATCGATAACCTGATCAGCAGCGCGACCAGCACTCTGACCCCATGCCGTCGCTGATCCAGCCAAAAGGCCGGTCAGAACTAATAAAATACCGAGAAGCCGAGTTTCCATTCGCGCACATCCTCATTCTCGTCCCGATCCGTAAATACAAAGTAATCCTTGTATTCAGCACGGAACATCAATCGTCGTGTAAGGTAGGCCTTAACACCCAGGCCAGCTATCGCTGTATCGTAGCGCCGGTTGTCTGCTTGGACAAGACTCGTCTGCGGCTTAACCACCAACTCACCAACCCCTAAACTAATAAAAGGTGATATTCGTGATCTTGAAAAAAAAGTGTGGGACAAATTGACCGCAATGATATGACCGTTGGAGACATTCCCTAGCAACTGCGAGAGCGCAAGCTCTACAGCGATGTTGGGAGTGAACGCGAAAGAACCATATCCGGTAAGCACATTCGCGCCACCGAAATCGCCACCCATAACCCCAACTTCCCAGCGATGGTCGACATAATCCGCCATGCTGCCATCGTTAAATTTAGTATTGCTGCCGTCGTCCTGCAGCGTACGCCTCATTTGCTGCAGATCAACCCAACCTTCCTTACCATCCACCAGTCTTACCTGAACCCAGTCAGTGCGGCGACTCAGTAACTCAAGCTCAGCGCCCCGTCTCGCAATATGGAAAATGGGATAGCCGCGACCCGGCCCGGTGCGCATATCAACATAGGGGTCAGCAACCTTAACTTGTTGATTCTGTTTCCCTGCATGAGCAGAAAAGGATGCGACAAACAGCATCAGCAGTATTGAAAAGTTTAAAAATCGCACACATCAACTCGCAGATAGGGCACTAAAATCAGTTTTGGACGATATCAAAGGGATTATTGTAGTACTGAGCACCAATATCCACCCATTCTGAAATTAATTTCAATTCGGCCGGTGTCAGCCAGCCTTCATGGGACCCATCTTGCCGAAACTTCCGAAAGAAGCGGTTGGAGCCATTCGCATCACCTGGTCTCAATGAGCGTGATACGTACACGGGAATCATAACGGTAATTGGCTCACCGAACTCATCAACTATTGGTTCACCGAACTCATCAACTATTGGTCGACCGAATTCATCAATCCCTTGGCTCTCGACAAGGGCATCGACAAGAACACCGTTTCCGTCGTCGATTAACTGAAAGTCGTAAAGCAGTAACTCCCTGTAGGCATTCAAGGTATTAGTTGCATCGGGAGCATACCCGTCAGACAAGTCCAGAAAGGCTGGGGCATCGACGAATACATTAAAAAAATCGTTAAATGACGTTGTATGACATGCTGCACACTGCCGATCATTGCCAGTAGCGTCAACATTAGGGCGTGGGAGATACCACAATGGATGAATGTGATCTGGGTAGTTAATAACAATTCTGCACTCACTACTCCATTCCGTATTACAGGCCCCAGAAACCGGAACAGGCGTCTGCAGGTCATCGTACGAATAAGCGAAGGGTGTCTCCGGCGCACTCCCATTGGGGGTCCAGAAATCCTCGTAGACTATATCAGTGCTCGCCTCTAAAGCGGCGCAATTGTCGTTCGCGCAGCTTATACGCGTGCGGGTCTCTGCCATCGTCTCGCCGAGCAAGGGCTGCAGAACTGTGGTGGCATTCTGAAAAGACGCACCATCGGTGGCGCCCAAGTATGCCGAAGGAAATGCATCGATGCGACCATGAGAAAGACCAGAGTCCCGATCATGGCAACCGTTGCAGCTTACCTCTGTACCAGGCATTACCTGCAACCAATTATCATGAGCTGATTGGCTTAAACGACGACCTTTTTCATCAAGAACTTCGATGCTTAAAGGGACGTTTGCCGGGACCCGAACACGCACCGAGCCATCGGGTTCGATGGGCGCATAACCAAGGATCTCGCGCATGCCAAAACGGGTCGTGATACCGAATGCGGCAGGCGATACATTGCGAACAGAATTATCAGGGATCGTGGTGAGCTTCAAAATTCGTAAAAAGCGCGCGGGCCGTTGGCTGGAGGCTGTAAGCAACGGATCAGCCAGAGCCCGAATCCCTGAAGGACCAGCCGTATCAACACCATCAACGTCATAGACACTTCTAATATTCAGAATGCCCCAGCCACCTTCTGCAAGCTGTGGATACGGGGATAGGTTGCCGACACTATCGTAAACAAGCGCTGGCTGCGGACGAGGTTCCCCGGCCACAACCTCAGTAACCCAAACACCCATCTCCGGCGGAACTATCACCGATTGCTTATTAGCATCCGGGTCATACAGCCAAACGCCATAAGATGGGTCCGGCTGAATCCCCTGCTGTGGCCCCACCAGCTCGCAAGCTTGGGCCTGATCATTTGCATCGAACCCAAGACACTGAGCCCAACTCACCAATATCCTAGAGGTGCCATCCCATAAAGGGAAAGCTGACGCATAACGCCCGCCTATCGATGGGCCCGGCTCGGTGTTTACTTCATTCACCGAAGCTGCCCGCTGCGCTGGACCGGCCGCTCCTCCCATCAGCCCCACCGCTTGTGAATTCTCGACAAAATTCTGCACATCGATGGCTATCATTTGGCCGCCACGGTTAGTCCCCACGCGCGGTCTAATAATCGTGATTAGCTTGCCATCGGGGGCTTCACGCGACTGCAGAAACTCGACGTAATTATCACCTGTACCGGTAAAGTGGCTATTGGCACCATACAACAACTCAAGCCCTGTTCCATCGGGATTGATGCGATACAAATTCAACTCGTCGTAACCTCGGGCCTGATCCCATCGGGTAAAAACAATCTGACCATTGCTCATAACTGTAGGAGACAGGTCATGACTCGGGTTAAATGAGATTTGCTGAATATCAGTGCCATCCTCGTTCATCACATGCAGCACAAAAGCCGGCTCCGAACGGCTTTCTTCAAATACGGTAAATTGACCGCGTCCTTCATCAACAAGAACTTCGGCAGTCTTTACATGGCGCGTAGAGCTGAACACGATCCTGCCGTCAGGCAGATACTGAGGGAAGCGGTCATGACCTGATTCTGCCAGGCCCTGGTCATTGATTACGCGCCGCAATGCGCCGGTGACGAACTCGTACTCCCATATATTCCAAGTTTCGATATCGTTATCGTCGACCCCCGCGAGGGTCGGCGCACGCACCGCAAACAATAAGCGGGTCCCATCAAATGAAACACTGAGATCTTTAATATCAGCTAAGCCACCCCAGATGCCACCGGTAATATTTTTTTCTTCACCAGAGGGTGATGCAAGATCACGCACGTATAATTGAGCTCCTGGCTCCAAGGCAAGCAGGTTAGTCGCTCCAGAGACCGGGGCTAACGGACCATCCGCGGCAGGAATAGATCGCTTAACGTACGCAATAGGAATATCAGAGACCGCCGGATCAACATCTTGACCACTGGCGATATCAACACCATCACCGCCACCGCAGGCTGCTAGACCAAAGCCGGCAAACAACGTAAAGGCGAACCCTCGGACTAATGCCAGCAGGTCTGTCGTTTTACTTGCTCTACGCATTCGCTCCTCAACAACACGCCCCATTAAACCATTAATCCAATCGTCGCCCTGCCTATCGCAGGCACATGGCGGGTAATTATGTAACGTAACCCGTTACGGGTTACCAGTATGGTTAACTCCATCACAGAATACGAATCCGCTCGGCAGCACACTGGCGTTTCGCAAACCAAGTGTTTTCGCACGGACCTTCAGATGAATAGACTGCATAGCAGGCAAATAATTCAGCCTGCAACCATTGCCTCAAGACAGAACTGTACCCGACTGGTAATATTTTTCATGTTATTGGGCGTTTTTTTTGCCTCCGCGGCCTACGCCGTCCCGCATGGTCCCCGTGAACAGGCTAAACGCATTCATGATCGCATTGCCGGTGTACCGCCAAGCGGCGCCGATCTTGCGTACATGGCCGATAAAATTAGTGATGGCTTTCCCTTGGAAGCCGCCCAACGGGCTATCGAAAACAGCAACTTCTATAACGTTACCCTAAAAACGCATGTTGCTCCGTGGACCAACCGCGATCAATCGCTGTTTGCGCCACTGAATGACTACATCGCCACTGTCATCGGAATGGTCTACAACGATGCCGACTTTCGAGACATCCTAAGCCACAACGTTATCTATACCTACACAGGCACTAATCCGAACGTCCGGGACTATAACTCGAGCAACAACCAACATTACGAAGACATTGAGGCTGCTGGCATCAATATCGGTGACGCACTGAAAAGCAATGAATTCAATGGAAGCACCCAACAAAGTAAAGTCGGTATCCCCGCTGAAGCTGCCGCGGGGGTGATGACAACTCGGGCAGCTGCAGAAGCCTTCTTCACCGCCGGCACCAATCGTGCAATGTTCCGCTTTACACTCCTTAATCACATGTGCGTTGACCTTGAACAGGTTCAGGATGCCACACGGATACCCGACCGTATTCGACAGGATGTATCACGCAGTCCCGGCGGTGACAGCAGAATATTTATGAACAACTGCATCAGCTGTCATAGTGGGATGGATGGGCTGGCCGGAGCCTTTGCTTACTACAATTTCAATGAAGGCAGCCGACAACTTGAATACACGGTCGATAATGTTCAAGAGAAGTACCAAATTAATAGTGATAACTTCTCTTTTGGCTACGTTACCGTGGATGACAGCTGGAAGAATTACTGGCGCGCCGGCCCGAACCAATGGCTGGGCTGGGAAGCTGGTATGCCCGCTGAAGGTGTTGGTGCCGCTAGCCTCGGTCGTGAAATAGCGCACAGCCAAGCCTTTGCGCAATGCCATGTACAGCAGGTGTTCAAAACCGTATGCCTGCGAGAACCTTCCGATACAGACGATCTCAGTCAAGTTAGCGCCATGATCGGTCAGTTCAATCAGAATCATGATCTGAAAGAGCAATTCAAACTGGCTGCTGTGCATTGTATGGGTGATGAGGACATCACCTGATGACTTATAACAGCCGACTAATGATGCTTAAACCGCTGTCGCTCTTACTCAGCATTTTGGCACTTTCCGCCTGCGGCGGTGGTGCAGAGACCCAAACTAACCCACCGGCATCGGTTGCACCGGTTGTGCAGTCCTATGCAGGCCCGGCGTCGCAGACTGACGACATTCAGGCTTTTAGACTCAATGTTTGGGAAAACCTTCGCACTGATGAGCGCTGCAGTCGCTGCCATGTGAGCGATCAGCAAGCACCTTTTTTTATGCGCAATGACAATATCAATCTTGCCTATGCCGCTGCACTCCCGTTAATCAACCGAGAACGTCCCTTTGAATCAAGACTGGTCACCAAGGTCGGCGTTGGTCATAACTGCTGGCTAGAAAGCAATGTCGCTTGCGCTGATGTCATGCTGCGCTGGATTGAAAGCTGGTTGGGCGAGGGAAGCGACACTATTGGCCGGCAAATTCAGATTATCCCTCTGTCTGAAGATCAACTTCGTGAGCGCACGCCTAAAATTCAGTTCCCCGAGAGCGCCACCGAGTATGCAGCAAGCAAACTTTATCTCGATGCACAGCAATGGTGTGCGGACTGCCACAGCAGTGATTCTGACAACCCAAGAAAGCCCTACTTCGCCGACACCCAGTCGGCGGAAGAAGCCTACGCGGAAGTTATTGCAAAAATCAATCTCGATAGCCCCCACCAAAGCCGTCTTGTAGAGCGCCCTAGAGACGAAGGCCATGGCTGTGCATTACAAAATTGTGCGACTTATGCCAGCACACTTGAGCAGGACATCGCCATCTTTTCGGCCGGCCTAGGTGCTCCGGCATTTGATCCGGACCTGGTTGCCAGCAAGGCGGTTGTTGTTGCCGAGGATGGCATTGTCGCCGCCGGTGGCAGCCGTTATGAGAACGACCTGATTGCCCTGTATGAATTCAAAAGCGGCGAGGGCTTTACTGCCGCAGACACCAGTGGTGTAGATCCGGCAGCTAATCTGAACCTGAGCGATAGCTCAATGTGGTTGAGCAACTGGGGCCTCGAATTTGATGGCGGGAAGGCACAAGCAACCGTAGACGATAGCCGTAAACTTGTTGAACTGATTAAGGCAACCGGCGAATACACGATCGAGGCATGGCTGGTTCCTGCCAACGTAACTCAGGAAGACGCCTATATCATTAGCTATTCCGGCAGCACCAGCCAACGAAATGTCACCCTCGGCCAGACACTGTACAACTACGATTTCTTTAATCGCAGCAGTGCGACCGATGAAAATGGCGAAGAGGCCCTATCAACAGCTGATGCTGATGAAGATCTGCAGGCAGCATTGCAACATGTCGTAATGACATACAGCCCTGTCAGCGGCCGCCGGCTTTACGTCGGAGGTGTTTATACCGACGATGCCGATCCAATGCCCGCGGGCGGATTGGAAAACTGGTCAGAGACATTCGCGCTTGTTCTTGGCAACGAAGTGTCAGGCAATCGCCCCTGGCGCGGACAGATTAGGATGTTGGCTATCCACAATCGCGCACTTACCGATGAACAAATCACGCGAAATGCCACGATTATACCGGGGCAAAAATACTTCCTGATTTTCAATATCGATACTTGGACCGGCTTAAATCACAGCTATATTCTAATCGAAGCAAATCAGTACGATGCATACAGCTACCTGTTTGCTGAACCACGGTTTATTTTGCTGGGCGACAGTCAGACTCCGGGCAGTATCCCGATTCGTGGCATGCGTATAGGCATTAATGGAATCGTCCCTCGCAGCGGACAGGTGTTTGCCAATATTAATGTGCTAACCAGCGATGCAGGCTACCCGCCCGAGGGGTTGCCCTTGTCACGATTGGGCACGCTTGTGGAACTCGGCTCAGGCATTGATGTTGACGAATTCTTCTTAACGTTTGACCAACTCGGTAATGGGTTTAATACGTACACCGATCTTGGCTCATTGACTCCGCCCCTAATGCCAAACATACCGGCATCTTCTGAAACCGGATTCCGCTTGTTTGATGAAATCTATGCCTCCATGGGCGAACTTACCGGCATTCGTTCCAGCACCTCCGGCGCCTACTCTGAGGTCCGCGAAACCTATCTTGCCGTCCGTCAACAACTGCCCGCAACAACTGATGCAAACGGTTTTCTGGGCGCACACCAGGCAGGTGTCGCACAGCTTGCCATTGAGTACTGCAACGCCCTAGTGAATGACACCACTTTACGCAATACCTTCTGGCCGGCATTTAATTTTCCAGAGGCTAGCAGCGGCACCTTAAATATCAATACCTGGCTTGGAACAGCCGAACAGCGGGCTGCGGTGATCGACCCGCTGGTAGACAAGTTTTTAGGTGTCAACCTCTACTCGCAGCCGCTCACTGGCAATGTCAATAGCCCGGCGCCGAAAGATATTCCAGATAACGATAATAATGCGGCCACCATCAAGCCGGACATGACCATCAAGGGAGAACTAAATTCGCTGGTCACTGATTTATCTGCCTGCGGTAGCAACTGTGCCACAAACCGCGTCGCAACTATTATTAAAGCAGCCTGCTCTGCTGCGCTTGGTAACGCCGGCGTCATGATGCAGTAGCCAGAAGGAAAGAAAATGACGAAGAAATCATTCACCATTGATGAACCGCTAAGACACCCGGATCACTCGCGCCCCCGAACCCGGCGTGAATTTATATCTCAGGGCTTTATAACCGGTTCGGCCACACTGGCTGGTGCCAACCTACTCAGCATCATGAGTCATACCAATACTGCGTTCGCAGACCTTGCTGGTGATATTCAAGCGCTGCGTGCACCCAGCATTTGTGATATTCAAAATACTGGTGCTGGGAAAATCCCCTTCATCTGCTTTGACCTTTCTGGCGGCGCCAATATTTCAGGTTCAAATGTGCTCGTTGGCGGCGCTGGTGGGCAGGAAGATTTTTTATCCACTGCTGGTTACAGCAAACTTGGTTTGCCTGGCGACCGGATTCCAGGCGCTATTGATCCGAATGGCGGAGATTTTGTTAACCGCGAACTGGGCTTAGCCTTTCACTCACAAAGTGCCATGCTGCGCGGCATCTTCGACAAGTGCCCGATCGGTCCCCGCGCCAGCATTAATGGCGCCGTTATTCCAGCAAGATCCGACAATGACACCGCCAACAATCCGCATAACCCGATGTACGCTATTGCACAAAACGGAAACTATTCCTACGGCTCACTACTAAACCTGATTGGCTCGAGAAACAGTATTTCCGGCGGTAACTCAATGGCCGGAGGGTTCACTCTTGAGCCTACTTTTATTGATCCGGCAATGAGACCCACTAAAATTGACCGCCCATCCGACGTAACCGACTTGGTCAATACCGGCAAACTGGTCGGCCTGCTCAGCAAAGATGATGCCGTGCGGGTCATGGAATCTATTCAGCGCATCAGTGATATGAAACTCACCGCAACTGATACCAAGGTTGCCCATGATGCAGAGCTAAAGCGTAGTATTCGCTGCGCCTATGTTCAGTCCGCGCATCTAACTGACCGATACGCCGATGACGATGCATCAGGCAATGGCGTTTCGCCAGTACTTGACGCGACACAGGATCCGGCAATCCGTGCGCTTTTTTCTGATGAAGAATTGTTAAACGATCGTGAATTTCGTAAAACCGCAGCGATCATGAAAATGGTACTGAACGGACTGGCGTCGGCAGGGACGGTCACCATGGGCGGCTACGATTACCACACCGGCGATCGTGCTACCGGTGAGCAACGCGATTTCCGGGCGGGCCAATGCATGGGAGCATGTCTTGCCTATGCCGATGCCGTTGGCGTACCGCTAATGATGTATGTGTTCAGTGATGGCTCTGTTGCTAGCAATGGCCTACCCGATAATTCGGTTCTGGGTGATGGCAAAGGGCAGTGGACCGGCGATAACTCATCAACCGCTGCGAGCTTCTTTTTAGTCTACAATCCCGGGCAGGCACCGCAGTTACGCAGCGGCGGAATCTATGGGCTAAGCACAGATCAACATCAACAACTTGGCCACATGCGGCGTGAGGCATCGGTAGAAACATCCAGCCCCTACCCAGCCGCCAATAGCGTCGACCGCTTGGTGGAAACTGTAGTGCTGAATTACATGGCACTGCACGACGATGTCGGTGGGTTTGCAGGATTAAACCATGGGCTCGGCAGCAGCACTGACACCCTAGACCGGCAAATCGCTTTTCAGCCCATAGTCAACGGTCAGATAATCCCGCCTGGTTAAACTTTAGGCGGGACTATCACAGCCCATATGAGGTAGCATACAAAGCGAAATCTATCAGAGGTATAACTATGGAACATTTTATTGTCACTATGCTCGCCAAGCCAGGCGAGGAAGCGAAAGTTGCGAGCTACTATCAACGTATTAGCAAAGATATTGATGCTGCCGACGGTTTTCTTGGCCGCACAGTGATGTGTTCGGTGCCCGGTTCAATGGCAGAGGATGTCAACAAGCGCATCACAGCAGAACAAAGGGCGGAGCATCCGCCGCATGATGATGAGCAATTAGCTCAGTTTATTATTCATGAAAAATGGGAATCTAAAGAAGCGCGCTGGGCATTCTCCAGCAATCTGAAGATTGATCGCAAGACTGAACTGTTTCCGTACATCCGCAGTGAGCATACCCATGAGTACTATGTCGATGCGTTAAACCAATAGGTATTAATCCCTTAGCGCTTCCGGACAGACAATAGACAGTTCTTTCCAATGATTAAGTGGCGTCCCCGCATTTTTCACGGCACCTGCTAAGGGCCCTCAGGGGGCCGTTCGCCTGAGATTCATCCCGTGGGTTGCGGACGCTTCCTTTTTGTATAAAAAACCGGCACAAAAATCGCGTCACCACGGCATTTCCTCACGATTTTGCTTACAAATGGCCCCAGCTTAATCGCTAAGTACCTATAAAAAACAATGCTTTAAAAAAACTTTGCACAAAGAGCTTCAGCGGTGAAAATAATTGCGTTAAATTAGACCGGGTGCAGCAATTCACGCGCCAATCTGCAATTAACTATCGGCCTGGCCTCAGTAACGAAAGGTGTCGCCAGCAACGTTCACGGAAGACGCCATGAAAAAACGATCACTGTTGATTATTGCACTGAGTCTTCTGGCCCTTGCAGGCACCGCAGCGGCTCAAACCAAAGTCGAACGGCGCGTGCTCAATTCCACCGAGGTTCTGCAGCAGTTCGTTCAAATCCCGGAGAAAGGCATACCAGAGAGCATATTGAAAGATGCCTATGGCATTGCCGTCATTCCCAACACAATGAAAATTGGCTTTATGTTTGGTGGACGCCATGGCAAAGGCGTACTCATGGTCAAACGTCCGGATGGCTCTTGGAGCAACCCCAGCTTTATCGCACTAACGGGTGGCAGCTTCGGCTGGCAGGTGGGCGCTCAGTCGACAGATATTGTTATGGTGTTTCGTTCGCGTAAGAGCATCGACAACATTGCTCGCACTAAGCTAACGCTTGGGGCCGACGCGTCCATTGCCGCCGGACCGGTCGGTCGTCAAGCATCCGCCTCTACAGACGAAGTATTTAAAGCCGAGATTTTTTCGTACTCTCGAAACCGGGGCATTTTTGCCGGCGTAGCGCTGGACGGTACGATTATTACCATGGACACCAAAGCCAATCGGGCTTTCTATCGCAACGGCCAGGATACTGCCAAAGACGTGCTTATGAGTTCTACCCAGCAAGCTCCGCCCATAGCACGTGATCTGGTGAATGTGCTCAACGCTACAACCTCTCAATATGTCGCCAGTAACGGCAGCGGCAAACGCACTATCAGCGCGGCACCGGCAACCAGCACGACATCAGGCCCTGTAAAAACCTACGGAATTGATGGTCCGCCAGAGGCCGGCATAAACTACTAGGCCACCGATAAATGGCAGCCCCGCAATACGCCAAAAAACCAAAGGCCACAAGCTTCCTCCGCATTGCGGCTCTACTGCCTTCGGGTACTGAGCCGCTTTTTTTGGAATTTGACGGGAAAGATAAAACCCACTAGGGCTTGAGACCTCCGGTCTGCTCAGCAAGCACATCATCATCGGCCAGACGATTGCGCCACTCATTAAGCAGGGCGGCAGGCTCGCCGGCAAGTATCGGATACGCAGACGCATCAAGCGATATCTGCTGAACCATAGGGCGTAACCCAGACACCTCCACCAAGACATTCGCAACCCCTGCAATGGGATCAGGCTGCACAACAGCAGTGGCTTCCGGCAATAAAACCGACGACGTGGGAACCAATCCAATTGGAGACAAATCGAAGCGCTGCAACCAATAACCGCTGCGCAAAACCACCTGATTAGGATTAGAAAACGCCCAAAGGTTATCTGCTCTGCCAGGCAATAATGCGGGTTCACCGACCTGCTGACGGGTCGCTATATCCCAAAGTATCAGCCGATTATCTTCACTGGCCGTCACCAACAATTGATCATCCAACGCGGCTACCGCATAACGAACCTTGTATTCAGGTGGCACTAACTGCTCATAACTGCCCTCACGCCACCGCCATACAGCAACCCCCGTCTCCACGCCTGAGATCAATACGGCATCTGCAAAACCAGTAACGCTAATCTGTGGAACGCTTCCGGAAAAACGCTGCTCAGCCAAACGTTCGCCCGACAACACATCCGTCACAACAATCGTTCTTTTGCTCGCTGAAATCACAATGTTACTCAGGGGAGAGAATTTCAGGCCAAGGACCGGGCCGTCCTGATGGCGCGCATCAAACTGCAATGGCACTCCTGTATTCGAATCCCAGATTTTTATCGTGCCATCAATCGAACCGCTGGCCAACAAATCACCTGTGCGATCAAAACTCAAAACGCTAATGGCAGACGCATGGCTATTACTCAGCGAATCGGCAGCCGGGAAAACCATTACATCAGGATCACTATCAGCCGAGAATACCCTAACGCGACCATCGGCTGACCCCAAGGCGATACGATCACCATTAACGGTCAATGCACTGTGGGAAATTGGCACACCAGCAATGCTATCAGCGACAGTTAATTGGTCTGATAGCTGCCACAGTTTCACTTCATGCTTACCATCATGCGTTATTGCAAGATCTTGCGAAGCTATAAAAACCGGTTGCGGCAGGGTCGGATACTCACTGTCCGCGATTAGCGCCGGATGGCGAACCGATTGCCCCATTGCTCTGCTCATTGGCAAGCTAACACGCTCATAAGAGCGGCCACCGGAACCTAAAAATACCTGATCACCGCTGCTGGAGAATTCGTACTGCCAAAACTGGTTGCCGTTGCGCTCAAGCACAGGGTAATTCTGACGACCTTCTACAGCCCAAATCCGAAGAGCTTGTCGTGAATCCTGACTCACCAGCCAACGGCTGGAAGCATCAAACGCAATATGGCGCGCGGGATTCGATTGTTGAAACTCCCGAAATAATGTTGCATCGCGCAGCGACCAAATACGTATCAGTCGGTCTTTGTCGGCAATCGCCAGATAGCGCCCCTGACCGTCAATAGCGACCGAGCCCGCGCCCTCGGCAGAGATAATTTCACCCTGGGGTTCCAAGGTCTCAAGATCCCAAGTGCGATAACCACGACCGCCATCATCACGGTCGATACCCAGAACCAAGTAGCGGCCATCGGTCGATATAGCCTGTGGCGAGCCGCCGCCCGTTGGCAACACAATACTGCCCCGACGAGTGCCGGTTCCTGTATCCCAAACCTGAAGCTCGCGCTGGCCAATGGTTAGTACAGCAGTTCCATTCAGTGCGTATACAGCATCAACAAAACCATCCTCACGGGGAATCCGGCTCAGCACAGCGGCGCTGGCTAGATCCCAAACCAATAGATCGCCCGCAACGTCTGCATCATCCGGCCACGCTAATGCGGTCTTACCCAGGGGACCCAATACAGAGTTGATCAGGGTTGTTAATACGGGTTCAGGAATCTGCGCAGCAAGGCCAGTCTCATCAATAGGCTCTGTAATCGCATCCGGTATACGGATATCCCAACCTAAAAGAACACCAGTCACACCACGCTGCGTGTCTGCAAACGCAGCGCTCCAGGTACCGGACGCATCATCAGCCAACAATGCCTGTAACGCTGGAGTCGATTCAGCACTAAAAATATACTCACCTCTTTGTGCGCCGGCAGTCGCCTTACCCAAATTCAGTTGGGCAGTGCTGCCCGACGGGGCTCGCACCAACACCTGCAAATCACTCACCCGCGGATGATCGGTGCGAACTGCCACCTGCATGGTATCTGAGCTCGGAGGAGCGGAAACAATTAAGCGACTCTGTATCTGCAAACGCTCTTCGGCGACCAGCTCAAAGTCACTCAGCTGCACGGCCATTTGGTTGCGCTGCAACTGCCACAGTTGAACCAACTGCTGATCGTCCAGCAACGCCAATTGCGAGCTCTGCCTATCCACCTCCATTGATTTTAGCGAGCCTGCCAAACGAATAGTGCCTAATAACCGGCGGTAGTCATTGCCAATAAGTGCGGCGGCGCTCATGCGGCGCTCATCACTGGGAACATCAAGCGCATTTAACTGGGCCAACAATGCGCCATCGCGCGCGCCACGCATTGCGAGCGCTTTACTCTGCCTCACCCAAAATTCCGCAAGTAGCTCACGGGCTTGTTGCTCTGCCCCGGGCACGCTCTGCATCCGTGCATAGGTTCGAGTGGCATCAGCCAGTGATTCAGCACGGCGGCTCTGACGTGCCAAAAAATCGGCAAACAAGCTATCTGCGTGATCACCATAGCCGGGCAAAAACCGCAAACTTTCATAGGCTTCATAAGCAACCTGATAGTCCTGAGATGCTGCGGTTAAAGCCCGCTCGTAAGGTGCCGGAAGGTATTTCGTATACCACAAAGGCAGCGCTACCAGTGCCAGAGTAGCAGCAGCTGCAATACTCAATCGCCGCCAGCCAAAAGGCAGATGCTGATTAGCCCAGCGGGAACTGAAGACCTCAGCATAGACATTATTGCGCAGCACCAACATGCCAGTGGAGCCCTCAACCACGATACCGGCAGCCAGCAATTCGCGTTGCGAACGCGAACTTTTCAATATCGACACGTCACCGCCCTTACGAATTTTTCCGTACATAGAAAGGCGAGCCACGCGACCCGAGTTCTGCTGTAACACACTTGCAGCAACCGCTGCCAAATGCGGTTCCTCGGGCTCAGCAGAGCTAAGAAACAACTTAGCGACCAACTCATCCACGGTTTCTCCTGACAGCATGTCGTTCTGACGACGAGCCAAACCGCGAAACAGCTTCTGCGTTAAATAGGGGTGACCACGAGTAAACCACCAGATACGTTCAAGCACCTGCTCAACATTGATGTTTTCTGTTCCCAAGCCATCCAACAACAGATCCATCTCACTTCGACAAAAATCATTGAGAGGGATAGGCACAGAAATACCAAACGGCGAGTCCTGCACATCATTTACCAGCTCTTCTGGCGCACCTGCACCCAGAAGACAAAATGTCAGGCGCTGAAACTCAGGCTCTGTAGAGCGCATGTCATAACAGCTGCGCACAGCATTCAGAAACTCCTGGCCCAGCGGATGACCAGCCATCACTTCTAAACGGTCGACGAACACCACATAGCGATGATCACCACTTGCCAGTACGACCTCAAAGAAAAACTCAACCAACCGCTGCTGATTGGTTAAGCCACTGTGGTCAGCCCACCAAGCTTGCATGTCTGATTTAATCCTCAGATCACGGACAATCCGATAAGCGATGCTGTAATACCAACGACCGGAGGTATCATCCTGCTCATTCCGCAATAACTGAGTAAAATCGATAACAGCCACACGCACATCGCGGTCACGAAGACTCCACGCAGTATGAGCCGCCAGGCTTGTTTTACCTGTATGCCGCTGCGATAGAACATGACAGTAATCACCGCTCATCAAATGACGCAACAACAGATCATCCGCATCACGCTTGATGTAACACGCACGATCCGGCTGAACCGGACCACCTACGGCGTAAAAATTAGCACTGCGAAACTTGGAACCCATAAGCACCCAATCGATCGTTATTAATACCCTATTGTCCCCAAATTATGCGTCCGCCGACAGTTCAATCTGCCGGAAAACCAAAAAAATACCGGTGCAACAACATCAAATCGAGTCCTGACAAACGTTTCGGTGCAAAAATCATTCAGAATCTTCGTTTTGGACAGCAACGCCAGCAATTAAAAAGCCGTCGCTGGGCATCGCTATAATCTTCGCAAACAATAACTGTGCACTCACAGACCTCAATAAATAATCGAGCCTGTTCTCCTCACACAATACAGATGACAACACTTTGCAAATGAGACTTTCAGCTACAACATCAACGATCGGGCGACAGTTTCTGTTAAATACTCTGCTTCTCTCCGGCCTGTCATTAACAACAGTCGTAAGCGCTGCAGAGCCACAGGAAATTGTTATTACTGAGAGTCGAATGCCTGTCGACTATCTCGATTTAACGGGCAACACTGCGGTAATTGATAGCGAAGAAATCTTTATTACCAACCCGGTACACCCATATGAAATGGGCGTAAGGGTGCCCGGCGTTTGGGTAAGTCGCGGCAATGGTCAGGAGCACCTCACAGCCATTCGCTCAGCCGTACTCACCGGCGCTGGTTCATGCGGTGCATTTCTGATCATGGAAAATAGCGTGCCCATCAGACCCAGCGGCTTCTGCAATGCCAACCAACTTATGGAGGTGCCGGTAGACCAACTGGCAGAGATAGAAGTTGTTCGTGGGCCCGCCAGCGCGCTATACGGGTCAAATGGTTTGCTTGGGACAATGAATGCGCTGCTTCCGGACCCCGGCAGCAAACCCGGCATTACCACTAGTCTGGAAGGCGGCTCTAACGATTTTCTGCGCGCCAAAGCGCTCTGGGGAAGCAATGCTTCAGGTACAACAACCTGGAACGCCGGACTCAGCGCGGACAGAGACGATGGCTATCGCGTCGACTCGGGTTATAAACAAGCCCGCGGGTTCTGGAATACGCAGAGCGACACTAGCTCGGGCGTGCTAAAAACGCTGGTCAGCGGCTCGTGGCTGGATCAGGAAACCGCGGGCTATATTATCGGCGATAAAGATATTTATAAAGATCCCACCATAAATCGGAGCAATCCCTTCCCTGAGGCCTATCGCAAAGCATCCAGCCTTCGCGCCCAGATGAGCTGGCTACCCAGTGCGGACGGTCCTTGGGTCTGGAGTAATACGGGTTACCTACGATGGTCCGACATGGATTTTCTAATGCATTTTCTACCCGGGCAGCCTCAGGAAAAGAATGGTCAGATAAGTGCCGGCTATATGCTGCTGGGACAACGCGACAGCCTATGGAACTCGGTTCTGACCACCGGCATAGACCTCGAATTTGCCTCGGGCTATCTCGATCAATATCAGGAGGGGCCCGCCACTGGCTTTGGTGCCGCTCGCAGACCTCAGGGCCAGCAATACGACTACGATGTCTGGAGTATAGTCGCCGCGCCCTACGCCCGGCTGCAGGTACCCTTGAGCGACAGACTTACCGGCACGGTGGGCCTTCGATTCGAATACATGCGCTATGACTACACCAACAATATGATCAGCGGCAATACGCGCGCCGATGGCACACCCTGTAATGACCCCAAAGGTTGCCTCTACTTCCGCCCTGAAAGTCAAAGCAATGATTTCTTGAACACCGCTCCTGAGCTGGGTCTGGTCTTTCGGGCAACCGAGCAACTGTCTATATTCAGCAACCTCCGCCGTGGCTTTCGTGCACCGCAAGCTACCGAGCTATACCGGCTGCAAGCTGAGCAGAATATCGACCAGATCAAACCCGAGACTGTCGATTCCTTTGAACTCGGCATGCATGGACAATACCCAAGCATTTCTTATGAACTGGTTGGCTACGCCATGCGCAAAGATAATTATATTTTTCAGGACAGCAACCGCAATAATGTCAACGATGGCAAGAGCAAGCATCTGGGCATTGAAGCAGGCTTTACTTGGCAGATAACCACACCGGTGTACCTGTCGTTTGCCGGCACCTGGGCAAAACACACCTACGACTTCACTAACAATGTGGTCAGCAAAGGCGACCGTATAGATACAGCTCCAGATATCATCGGCAGCGTGCAACTGGGGTATCAAGCAGACCTTGGTCGCACTGAGCTCGAATGGGTTTACAACGACGGTTACTTTGTTGAAACCACCAATAGTCGATCCTACGGGGGCCATAACCTACTCAATTGGAGGCTCATTATTGAACCGAGGCAACATTGGTGGGCAGCGCTTCGAGTCAATAATATTACTGATGAGGTCTATGCCGACCGGGCGGATTTTGCCTTTGGTAATTATCGGTATTTTCCGGGCAGGAGTCGCGAGTACTACCTTGAAATTGGCTATCGGACTGCTGGAAGCCCCTAATAAGCGCAAAAAAATGGGTTTTTAGCTAAATATGTCGGCATTTTGGGATGACGGCATTGTTACCGAGGGGCAACTCCAAGATAATAGCCGCCCGCTAGTACACTCAGTCAGTTCTGCATAAGTGTCCGCCTTGCAGAGGTTAGCCGGCTTACGCCGGTCCGGACCCGGAATCTGGCTGCTCTACAATCAGGGACGCAAAAGTCCTCGCACACAGGCAATACAATGACAACCGAAAAAATTATCTACACCTACACCGATGAAGCTCCTGCACTAGCAACCCATTCTTTACTGCCTATCGTCGAGGCCTTTGCCGGGGCAACCGGCATAACAGTCGAAACCAAAGACATTTCGCTGGCTGCACGCATTATTGCTGCCTTCCCCGACAGCCTGACCCCTGAACAACAGCAAAGCGATGCACTTGCAGAACTTGGCGAACTGGCCAAGACTCCTGAAGCGAATATCATAAAACTACCGAATATCAGCGCATCTATTCCGCAGCTGATTGAAGCCATTAAGGAACTTCAGTCTCAGGGCTACAAAATTCCCGATTACCCTGCCGAAGCCAGCACCGAAGCAGAGCATGAAGTCAAAACGCGCTATGGCAAGGTTCTTGGTAGCGCTGTAAATCCGGTGCTCCGCGAAGGCAATTCAGACCGTCGCGTTGCGGATGCAGTAAAGGCTTACGCCAAAAAACACCCACATTCGATGGGCACTTGGAACAGCAGTTCCAAGTCACGTGTTGCACATATGAGCTCAGGCGATTTCTTCAGTAGCGAGCAATCTAAAGTCATCGATACTGATGGCAGTGTAAAAATTGAGTTTGTCGGCACTGATGGAAATAGCAAAACACTAAAAGAATCCACGCCGGTGCTTGCCGGCGAAGTGATCGATAGCTCCGTTATGAACATCGCAGCGCTGCGTGATTTTTATGCCGAACAAATTGCTGATGCTAAAAAATCCGGCGTACTTCTATCACTGCATCTGAAAGCCACCATGATGAAAGTCTCTGATCCGATAATGTTCGGACATTGCGTTGAAGTATTCTTCAGCGAGGTATTTAAGAAGCATGCAGCAACCTTTGCACAACTGGGCGTAAGCACCCGCAATGGTTTTGGTGATGTGCTGGAAAAAATTGAACACCTGCCTGCTGCAGAACGCGCGATCATTGAAGCCGATATTGCCGCTGCATACGCAAATGGTCCTAAACTAGCAATGGTTGACTCGGACAAAGGCATATCTAATCTTAATGTGCCGAACGACGTGATTATCGATGCATCAATGCCTGCTGCCATTCGAGGCTCAGGTCAGATGTGGGGCCCTGATGGCAAGCAACACGACACCATGTACATGATTCCAGACCGTTGCTATGCCGGCATCTATCGTGAAACTGTGGATTTCTGCATTGCTAATGGTGCGTTTGATGTCGCCACCATGGGCAACGTATCGAACGTAGGCCTTATGGCGCAGAAGGCTGAAGAATATGGTTCTCACGACAAAACCTTTGAAGTTGAAGCCGCAGGTACTATTCGTGTCACCGGCAAAAAAGGCACTCTGCTTATGGAGCACGAAGTTGCACAGGGTGATATCTGGCGAATGTGTCAAACCAAAGACCTACCAATACGTGACTGGGTCAAACTGGCGGTTAATCGTGCTCGCACCACAGGTCAGCCCGCAATCTTCTGGCTCAACCCGCAACGAGCGCATGATGCCAACCTAATTAATAAGGTAAATAAGTACCTGCTGGATCATGACACCAGCGGTCTGGATATCCGGATCATGACACCGGAAGAAGCTATTCGAGTCACATTGCAACGTGTAAAGAAAGGCGAGAACACCATCTCTGTAACCGGCAACGTTTTGCGTGACTATCTGACCGACTTATTCCCAATTCTGGAGCTCGGTACCAGCGCCAAAATGTTATCTATCGTGCCACTGCTAAACGGCGGCGGCTTATACGAAACAGGTGCCGGCGGCTCGGCACCAAAGCACGTAGACCAGTTCGTTCAGGAAGCACACCTGCGCTGGGATTCTCTGGGCGAGTTTCTCGCCCTGGCAGTATCATTGGAAGAGCTTGCCGACAAAACCGGCAACTCAAAAACAGCTGCTCTGGCCGCAGCATTGAACATCGCCAATGGGCAGTTTCTGGATAATGACAAGTCGCCATCACGAAAAGTCGGCGAACTCGACAATCGTGGCAGTCACTTTTATCTGGCACTTTACTGGGCACAAGCCCTAGCCGCGCAAACCGATAACGCAGAACTTCAAGCAAAGTTTGCACCGGTCGCTCGGCAACTGAGCGAGAAGGAGGCCGAAATTATTGG
>JAQWPD010000063.1 GCA_029245525.1 Gammaproteobacteria bacterium
ACTCAATGATTGGCGGAGAGAGGGGGATTCGAACCCCCGATACGCTATTAACGCATACACGAATTCCAATCGTGCGCCTTCAGCCACTCAGCCACCTCTCCACAACTCATTTGCAACTTTACCGAACAGCGCTCTAACGAAGCGTGCCAACGACAACAGCTGTTCGTCAGCGGCTTCATTTTGTGCAACGTTCGGCTTTTTCTTCGCCGGATTACGAAGTCTCATCCATACCAGCGTCGCGGAAGTAGCGCGGCGGGTAATCAAGACATTTTTCGCCCTTGGGGACAGCTGTGGTATTCACATCGCCCTCGGGAATCACTAAGCTCATAGTGTCAGCCAGCGGCACCATACCTGCACCTTCAGGCACCTGAATCTTGGGCGCGCTCACAGCAGATTGATACTCGCGGACCTTATGACAGCGCCCCTTACCGGACGAGCAAGCGGCCAGAAAGCAGACTGCCGTCGCCAATAACACTAAGCGGACTGTGCTCATGTATTGCCCTCGAGAGCAGAGGCGTCAGTCAGCGCCCCTTCAACTGCAGGCTGATTCTCTAGAGACAGTTCCGTCAAGGGCAAACGCAAAGCGCCATCAATTAATCCCTGTTTTGCTACAGCCCACTTCACCGGAATAGGGTTTGACTCAACAAACAGTTCGCGATGCAGACTGCTCAATGGTGCATCCAGCTCGGCTGCCTTCTCGGCATCGCCCGCAAGTGCTGCAGCGCACATGGCCTGCATTTGCTTTGGTGCAACGTTAGTGGTTACCGAAATAACACCATGACCACCCAGCAACATGTACTCACGTGCGGTAGCATCATCACCACTGAACTGCAAAAAGTCTTTGCCACAAACACGCTGAAGTTCAGCAACACGGTTCACATCGCCTGTGGCCTCTTTAATCGCAAAAATATTCCCATGCAGAGACAAACGACCAACGGTGGCAGGAAGCAAATCAACCGCCGTTCGACCCGGCACGTTGTACAACATCACAGGCTTTTTTACAGCATCGGCAATCGCCATGTAGTGCTGATACAAGCCTTCCTGCGTTGGCTTGTTGTAGTAAGGCGTTACAACAAGGTAAGCATCAACTGCAAGTGCATCTATCGCTTGCGACAACGCGATAGTCTGTGCGGTTGAATTAGAGCCTGTACCCGCAATTACAGGAACACGCTGTTTGACTATCTCAACAGCACGGCGCACTAAATCAATGTGCTCGGACTTCGACAAGGTTGCCGATTCACCGGTAGTGCCGGCAATAACCAAGCCGTCGGTGCCCGCCGCAATGTGATGCTCAATCAAGCGCTCAAACGCCGGATAATCGACGGCACCGGCTGACGACATGGGTGTCACCAGTGCGACCAGGCTTCCACGCAAAGATTGTTGCAGACGTTCCAGAGACATAGGACAGGGCTCGTAAATAGAGCCGCGATAGTACTCAGCTGCCCTGTAAGGCGCAAGTTTACTTGGCAAATCGGATGCTCCGAGGTCAGCATCTACCCCTTTAAAGTGCGTTTGACCGGTCCGTGTATCAGGTTAAACTGAAGCTCTGAGCGCAGCCGCTGCAAAAGTTGCTACCCATTGCGCAACTGCGGCAGCCGAACCACAAGCCAAACAAGGACTTAAGTTAATAACCTATGGATAAACTACTTGCCGTAACCGCCATTGGCCCCGATCGCACCGGCATTGTGCGCGACGTCAGCGCCTGCATTCGGGACGCCGGCGGCAATATCCGTGAAAGCCGGATGACCACACTGGGCTCAGAATTCTCCATGATGCTGCTGATTGAAGGCAACTGGCATGAAATCACCCAAATCCAAGCGTCGCTCACAGCACTTGAAGGCAAAAAACTGACCATTACCATGCGGGCCACCGAAGAACGGCCGGCTTCCGCCAGCACCGCACCCTACACCATCGATGTGATCGCCCTCGATCAGGAAGGCATTGTTGCAGGAATGTCGGGGTTCTTCGCCGAGCGCGACCTGGTCATTGCGGACGCCAGCACCCGCCGTTACAACGCGCCGCACACCGGTGCACCCATGTTCTCCATCCAAATGACCGTGAACGTACCCAGCACTCTGCATTTGGCCACGCTGCGCGAGGATTTTCATGAATACTGCGAAACCGAGAATCTCGATGCGGTTATTGAACCTGCTCAGCGCTAATGTATCAAAACCTTAACTGCTGCAGTAGCCTGCAGCGCCCCTATTAACTCACCGTATTTCATCAAAAATTACTGAGCCTGCGAAATACACAAGACACGAGGTCACTCATGCCCACAGCTAAACTCGGACGCGTAATTCCTAAACTAAAACTGCCTGCAACCGGCGATCAAACAATCGATCTCAAAGAGCTGCGCGGAAAAAATGTGGTGATCTACTTTTACCCGAAAGACAGCACGCCGGGTTGCACCACTGAAGGCCTCGACTTCAGTGCCAACCATGCAAAATTTAATCGTGCAAACACAATTATTCTTGGTGTGTCGCGCGATACGGTTGCATCGCATGAAAAGTTTAAAGCCAAACAAGGCTTCAAGTTCGATCTGCTTTCGGATACCGAAGAAACTGCCTGTGCGATCTTTGATGTCATCAAAGAAAAAAATATGTACGGTCGCAAAGTTATGGGTATTGAGCGCAGCACATTCTTAATTGATGATAAAGGCAAGCTCATCAAAGAATGGCGCAAGGTCAAAGTAAAAGGTCATGTGGATGAAGTACTGGAGGCTGCCAAAGCGCTCTGAGCGTGGGCAACCTAATGAGAACCAAGTCATCCTTTGCGCTGCTGCTAATAAGCTTGAGCCTTGCACTCAGGCCGGGGTTCGCGGTCAACGATATCGATTTGCCCGACATGGGCAGCCCGAATGATTCAGTTCTCTCGAAAGCCGTCGAAGAACAAATTGGTATGTCGATCTACCGAAACCTACAAAGCGTTGATGTCATTATCTCCGACCCCGAGGTGCAGCAATACATTCAAAGCATCGGTTTGCAACTTGCATCACATGTTCAAGATGAAGGTGAAACCTTTCAGTTTTTTGTCATTAATAACAGGGCAATTAATGCCTTTGCGCTACCGGGTGGTTATATCGGCATCCATTCAGGCCTAATACTTACCACTAAAACCGAAAGCGAATTAGCTGGCGTAATGGCCCACGAAATTGCTCATGTCACGCAACGGCACATTTCGCGAGCGGTTTTTGCTAATCGCAATGCAAGCATTATTAATATGGCCACGCTGCTTGGCGCCATTTTATTGGGTGTTGCCACAGGTGTTGGTGGCGATGCCATCGGTGGTGCCGTCATGGCATCGCAGGGTCTTGCAAGACAACAACAAATTGATTTCACCCGCGCTAATGAATATGAAGCCGATCGGGTGGGTGTGAGCATTATGAGTGAGGCCGGCTTCGATCCGCAGGGCATGCCGGACTACTTTGAAACCATGAGCCGTCTGAGTGGCATGAGCAACCGCAATGTGCCGGAGTTCTTAATGACTCACCCGGTAACGACCAACCGTATTGCCGAAACCCGGGCCCGTGCTGCCCAATACACAAACAAAGACCTGCCAAGCACCACTACCTACAGGCTTATCAAGGCACGATTGTTTTATCTCACGGCCAAGCGACCTGAGATCGCATTACAGTATTTCGAGGCGCGCAATGACAACCCTAAAGCGATCGGCAGTCTTGGCGTGCAATATGGCGAGGCGCTATCGCTTATGGGCATGCGCCGCTATGCCGAAGCCGAAAAACTCATGGAAAATCTGCTGATCTCGAACGAGCAGATTATTATGTTTCATTCTGGGTTAGCGCAAGCACAAATTGCTAATGGCAAAATACAGCAAGGTTTCCGCACCTTTGAAGTTGCGATGGCATTGTTTCCGCGCAATGTGCCTCTCACTGTACGCTATGCAGAAGCACTGCTGAATACCGACCAGCCGAAGCAGGCGCATACAGTCTTGCTTGAACTACTGAACTCAGTACCCCCAACCTCAGAGCAGATTCGATTGATTGCTCTCGCCGCCAATGCCGCTGGAGATGTTGCCGACTCACACTACTACATGGCAGAGTACCATGCATACAGAGGGAACCTCTCTATGGCGCTCATGCAACTGCAGCTTGCTCTTGACACTCCGGGGCTCAATCCGGTGCAGGAATCACGTCTGCGAGCACGTCTCCTAAAGTTTGAAAGTTATCTGCCTGAAAACCAACGGCGTGCACGCGAACAGCAGCGTTCGCCAAAACAGCAACTGGAACGCAAATAAACGGCAACACAGCAATGAGACGTCATTTGAATACAATGGTCCGTCCGCAGGTCCGACTCTGTGCCTTGATGTGTGCAATGCTGGCGCTTGCATCCTGTACACGCGCACCCAATAACACACCTAGCGAAGATCCATTCGAAAAGATTAACCGACCCATCTATAAGTTTAATTCCGGTGTCGATACTTTTATTCTTCGTCCGGCGGCAGTGGGCTACGAATTCATTACACCGCAGTTCTTCCGTACCGGTGTCAGCAACTTTTTTGATAATCTGACCTATCCCGTCACCATTGTGAATGACTTCTTACAAGGCAAGCTTGTTCAGGGGCTTCAAGATATCGGTCGCTTCGCAATTAACTCAACTCTGGGCCTTGCCGGCATACTCGACCCTGCCACGGCATTCGGCCTCAAGCAAAACGAAGAAGATTTTGGTCAAACATTTTCTGTTTGGGGTATACCGCAGGGCCCGTATATTGTGCTGCCACTGCTTGGTCCCAGCACGGTCACCAGCAGCGTCGGCATACTAGCCAACACTCAGGTCAACCCCGTCATGCAATGGCCTAACAGCAGTGTCCGCAGCAAGATGTTTATCTTGTGGACGGTCGAAACAAGGCAGTCGCTGCTGACTATAGATGAGGCCGTTCGTCAATCCTTTGACCCTTATCTCTTTATTCGAGAAGCTTATCTGCAAAATCGCCGCTTTCTGATTAACGACGGTCAGCTGGCCGGCGAATCATTTGACGATGACTTTGACGATAGCTTTGACGATGAATTCAATGGCAATTTTGACAATGCCATTGATACTGGCGGCGCAGCACCCTAACGGCAGCACATTATGCTGAGCTATCGTCATTCATTTCATGCTGGCAATTTTGCCGATGTGCTGAAGCACATTGTTCTTGTTGAATGCCTTGAGCACCTGACAAAAAAACAAAATGCATTTGATTACATCGATACCCACGCGGGTGCCGGCCTGTTTAATCTGACTGCTGATTACGCCACTAAACTGGCAGAACACAAAAATGGCATTGGCAAGCTTAAGCCGGCGGCATTTCCAGAATTGGTCAGCTACTTCAGCGCTATCCAAAATTACAGCCACTCCGACACCATCAACGTTTATCCGGGTTCGCCTGCTATTGCGAAATATTTTCTTCGCTCTCAGGACCGCGCATGGCTGTATGAATTACACCCACAGGATCATAAGCTCTTGGCCAAAAATCTAGGGGGTGAACGACGCATCCGTATCAATCAAAGTGATGGGATAAAAGGCCTGAGTTCGGTACTGCCGCCTGCCAGTCGGCGCGGGTTGATACTCATTGACCCCTCCTATGAAGTTAAAACCGAATATGCGCAGGTATTTGCAGCAATCGAGCAAGGGCACAAAAAGTTTGCGACTGGCACCTACCTGCTCTGGTATCCGGTTATCGACCGCCAACGTATTGATTTACTGGATAAGCGCTTTAAAAAATCTGGCATTCGCAACATTCAGCGTTTTGAACTCGGTCTCCAGCAAGACACCAGCGGCCATGGAATGACTTCATCCGGTGTGTTTGTTGTAAACCCGCCCTGGACTCTTCTCGAAAAAATGAGTTCATTGCTGCCCAAGCTTGCCAAGGCCCTGAGTGATGCGCCCCAGCCTCGATACCTCTGTGAGGTTATCGCTGCCGAATAGCAGGCTGACAATGCCTTGAAAATTGCGGCGATCTTCCGATTGGAGAGCGCCTTCACTCACACTAAACATTACCTGCTAGCTGTTATCGCCCTCGACTTGGGTGGGTGTTGATTCTTGAGCCCCCTGCTCGAGACGCAAAATGACCGCGTCTAATCCCAACGCCGAAATCTCAGCATTAATCTGACTGCGATAATTCTGAATGTAGGACACACCTTCAATGCGAACATCATACACACGCCAACCTTCACTAGAACGACGCAAACGATAATCGACCGGAACAATACTGCCTTGATTCATCCGGAGCTCGGTTTTAACTTCAGCACGTCTCTTGTCTTTGGAATAGGTTGCAGGAAAAACCACCAGCTGTTCCTGATTAAAGTTCAATAGACCCTTGGCATAAGTCTTAATGAGAAAATCTGAAAATGCGGCAACAAACTTATCGCGCTGCTCACCATTGGCCGCCTTCCAATAATCACCTAACACTAGGTAGCCGACATAGCGCATATCAAACACCGGCGCTAACTTCTCACCAATAACCTGATAGAGCTCATCGAGATTCTTCGCGTAGTAACTCTCGCGACCCAATAAGCTATTCTGGAGATCTCTGGAGGTAACCGACACGACTTCCAACGGCGGTGACTCCGCATTTAACATTACAACGCTGTCCTGATCGTTACTCTGCTTGGCATCTTGGGCGGGAGTGCCCGACGACAATGCCAAGGCACACATCAATAGCAACACTCTGCTTAAGCCGGATAACTGCCCTGTGCTTGTCAAATCGCTCTCCATGCTAAATCCTTCAGACCGCAGACCCATGCTGCTTCGCGGTGATTGCCACCAAAACCACCCGCCAAGCAGTTAAAAACTCGCCAGTGCTTGCGTTGACTGTATATTGGACTAAAATAGTCCTATATTAAATGAGGCTGTTTTCGCCGACGCAATAAAGCGCCCCAAGCGGCTCACGCAGAACTATAACAAAATGTTAAGAATCAGCAAATTAACAGACTATGGCACGGTAATACTGGTCCACCTCACCAGACAGGCGCGACTCTGCCCTGCCAGTGATGTGGCGGCAGATACCGGCATTGCACTGCCGACAGTACAAAAGCTGCTAAAAACCTTGGGTAAATCGGGGCTTATCGAGTCGGCTCGCGGCGCAGAGGGTGGCTACCGCCTCAGCAAAGCGCCGCACGATATATCAGCAGCGGATATTCTCGATGCTCTCGAAGGGCCACTGGCTATTACCGAATGCAGCGGCGATGACAGCTCCTGCGAACACGAGTCCAACTGCTCGGCCGGTGGCGCATGGCAACAAATCAACACGGCAATTCGGAAAGCGCTGCTCGATGTTTCGCTTGCTGAAATGCGCAACCCGAGCAACGAGTTTCCTTTGGTCTATAGGGTGCTCGGTGAAGCCGGTGTGCAACAGCAGAACGAGGCTTCAGAGCTAATCACTGGAATATCGAAAGATAACCCATAAACCACACGCACATGACAAGTGGCACAAGATTATGAGCACAAACGAAACAGACATCGAAGCACTGGTTGCGAAGAAATACGAGCATGGTTTCATCACTGATATTGAATCAGAAACCTTTGAACCTGGTTTAGATGAAAATATCATTCGCCGACTATCTAAACTTAAAGGCGAGCCCCAGTTCATGCTCGACTGGCGCCTTAAATCATTTGCTATCTGGAAAAAAATGCGCCAGCCCAACTGGGCAAAACTAAATATAGAGCCTATTGACTATCAGGCTATCTCCTACTACTCGGCACCGAAGTCGCCGGATGATGCCCCCAAGAGCCTTGATGAGGTTGACCCAAAGCTTCTGGAAACTTACGAAAAGCTGGGCATTCCCCTGCATGAACGAGCCAAACTGGCCGGGGTTGCTGTTGATGCTGTGTTCGATAGTGTATCGGTAGCCACCACCTTCAAAGGCAAGCTGCATGATGCAGGTGTCATCTTCTGTTCATTCTCAGATGCCGTAAAAGAACACCCCGAACTCATTGAACAATACCTTGGGACTGTAGTGCCTCCTCGCGACAACTATTTTGCAGCGCTTAACTCTGCGGTATTCAGTGATGGCTCATTTGTGTATATCCCAAAAGGCGTGCGTTGCCCAATGGAGCTGTCTACCTACTTCCGCATTAATGCGGCAAACACTGGACAGTTTGAACGCACGCTTATTATTGCGGCTGAAGGCAGCCACGTAAGCTACTTAGAAGGCTGTACCGCACCGCAACGCGATGAAAACCAATTGCATGCCGCTGTGGTCGAACTCATTACCGAGCAGGATGCGACCATTAAATACTCCACCGTGCAAAACTGGTACCCCGGCGATGAAGAAGGCAAAGGCGGTATCTACAATTTTGTTACCAAACGCGGTGACTGCCGCGGTGCCCGCTCCAAAATTTCATGGACTCAGGTAGAAGCCGGCTCGGCCGTTACTTGGAAATACCCCAGCTGCGTGCTTCGCGGCGAGGACTCAGTCGGCGAATTCTATTCAGTTGCGGTAACCAATAATTACCAGCAGGCTGATACCGGCACCAAAATGATCCATATCGGCGCCAACACCCGCAGCACCATTATTTCCAAAGGCATTTCGGCAGGCAAGGCGCAAAATGCGTATCGCGGTTTAGTAAAAATATTTCCCACGGCAAAAAATGCACGCAACTACACACAGTGCGACTCATTGCTTATGGGCGATCAATGCGGCGCTCATACCTTCCCATATATGGAAGTAAAAGAACCTTCTGCCATTGTTGAGCATGAGGCAACCACATCGAAAATAGCCGAAGACCAGTTGTTTTATTGCCGGCAGCGTGGCTTATCAGAAGAAGATGCCGTCAACATGATTGTGAATGGTTTCTGTAAAGACGTGTTTCGCGAATTACCAATGGAGTTTGCGGTCGAAGCGCAGGCACTTATGAACGTTAGTCTTGAAGGTGCAGTGGGCTAAATACTGCATCAAAATATTTGGAAATGACCATGTTATTAGAAGTTAAAGACCTGCATGCCAGCATTGGCGGCAAAGAAATTCTCAAGGGCCTCAGCCTGACAATCAAGGCCGGCGAGGTGCATGCCATCATGGGCCCCAATGGTTCTGGAAAAAGCACCCTGGCTCAGATTTTGGCCGGGCGCGAAGGCTATGAGGTCACTGCAGGCAGTGTTCGCTATAACGGTGTTAATCTCTTGGACCTTGAACCTGAAGGACGTGCTCAGGCCGGTCTTTTTTTAGGCTTCCAGTATCCAGTCGAAATCCCCGGTGTAAACAATGTATACCTGTTGAAGGCAGCATTAAACGCGCGGCAAAAGGCCGCAGGCAAACCGGAGATTGATGCCGTTTCATTCATGCGACTGGTAAAAGAAAAAGCCGCGCTTATGGAAATGGACCAAAGCTTCCTGAGCCGAAGCGTAAATGAAGGCTTCTCCGGTGGTGAAAAAAAGCGCAATGAGATATTCCAGATGGCTGTTCTGGAGCCTACGCTGGCTATTCTGGATGAAACCGACTCAGGTCTCGATATCGATGCACTTAAAGTTGTCGCTAATGGCGTCAACCTGCAGCGTCGTGATGACCGCAGCGTCTTGCTTATTACTCATTATCAGCGCCTTCTGGACTACATAGAACCCGATTACGTGCATGTTTTGGCCAACGGGAAAATAATCCACAGTGGCGACAAAAGCCTCGCACTGCAGCTCGAAGCCGAAGGCTACGATGCACTGATGGCGAAAGCTGCAGGCTAATCGGCACAACGGATAAGACAAATAATGAACCTAGACCCAAAGAATTACCGAGCAGCGCTGGCGAACACGCTCAAACAGGACGCCGATGCCGGTCATCCAGAATGGCTGTTGCCAATCCGTAACAAGGCATTGGAACAGTTTTTAAAGCAGGGTTTTCCGCACACCAAACTCGAGAACTGGCGCTACACCAACCTTGCACCAATGTCTGAGCGCAGCAACGCCTCAGTGGCTCAACCAGTGGCTGTCAGTGACGCCATTGTGCCGGCGACTGATAGCGACAGCCTGATGCTGGTGTTTATTAATGGCATGTTCTCATCACACAAGAGCAGCCACTCAGCGACCCTCGCCAATGGTGTCGTCAGCAACATGGCTGCCCAGCTTGATACCGACGGAGCTGAGGACTGGCTGCGTAATTCCGGCGACAGCGATCTTGCCCAGCTAAACCTGGCTATGACCAATGACGGCGCCGTGGTGCAAATCCCTGACAACACCGAACTGGCAGAAACCATACATATAATCTTTAGCAACACGGCAGAGGCGAATGTGTTTCCGCGGGTCATCATTCAACTGGGGCGTAATGCAAAAGCCACTGTAGTCGAGCACCACATCAGCAATGCTGCCTGTGTGAGCACCGCCATCACCAATATTAGCTGTGGCGAAGGTTCCCGCATTACTTATCAAAAACTTCAGGAAGAACATGCTGGCAGTTTTCACGTAGCCGCGCAGACTATTAAGCTTGCCAAAGACTCGCATTGTGACATAGTCAATATCGATCTTGGTGCGGCAATTGCCCGCAATGATTTACGGATATTGCTGCAAGGCTCGGGCGCCGCGGCCAAAGTGAATGGCTTATTTTTGGTAGATGCTGAACGCCATGCCGATAATCATCTGCGTCTAGAACATCAAGCACCGCACACCCGCAGTCGTGCGCAGTACGCAGGAGTCATGGCCAACAAAGGTCACGGCGTGTTTAACGGCATGATTCATGTAGCTCAGACTGCACAGAAAACTGACGCCGCATTGAATAACAAGAATCTGCTGCTTACCCCCGGCGCCGAAATCGATACCAAGCCTGAGCTGGAGATTTATGCTGACGACGTGAAGTGTGCGCATGGCTCGACTACCGGGCAGCTCGATGCTGTATCGCTGTTCTACCTGCGCTCCCGTGGCGTCCCTCAACAAATCGCTCGCAACATGCTTGTACAAGCTTTCGCACTTGAAGTCGTACAGCAGTTAACGAGCAAAAACCTGCGCGAGTACATACAGAACTCTGTAGAACAGCGACTGAATGAATTGGGCGCGGTTATCGAGACTTAATGTAATGAACAGCCCACTCTTCAACATAGACAGCATTCGAGCTGAGTTTCCAATACTGCAGCAGCAGGTCAATGGACACCGGTTAGCGTTTCTCGACAATGCAGCCTCATCGCAACGTCCTGACGCCGTTATTGACGCCGTGAGCGACTATTATCGTAACGATCACGCCAACGTCCATCGGGGTGTCCATCATCTAAGCCATCGCGCAACCGATGCCTATGAAGGGGCACGCGAGAAAATCCGCGCCTTCATTAATGCTCGCTCGATCCGGGAAATTGTCTTTACCAGCGGTACCACCGAGTCAATTAATCTTTTAGCCAATAGCCTCGGGCAGACCATGCAAGCAGGCGATGAGGTGATTGTCAGCCGGATGGAGCATCACTCCAATATTATTCCGTGGAAGCTATTAGCTGAGCGAATAGGTATTGTCATTAAGGTAGCGCCGATCAACGAGCAAGGTGAGCTTGTTCTCGATGAACTGGCCAAGCTGTTCTCAAAAAAAACCAAGCTACTAGCAATTTCACATGTGTCGAATGCATTGGGGACTATTAACCCGGTTGCGGATATTGTGGCGCTCGCCAAACAGCAAGATGTTCTCGTGCTGCTTGATGGCGCACAAGCTATTCCACATGGCAAAGTGGATGTTCAAGCAATAGACTGCGATTTCTATGCCTTCTCAAGCCACAAAATGTGCGGTCCTACTGGCGTCGGCGTGCTGTATGCGCGCGAAAGTCTGCTCGAAAATATGCCATTATTTATGGGTGGTGGCGAAATGGTTATTGCAGTCAGCTTCGAAAAAACCATTTATAACGATCTGCCCTATCGGTTTGAAGCCGGGACGCCGCCAATAGCACAGGCTATTGGTCTGGGCGCAGCTATCGACTACCTCGAAGGCATTGGCATGGATAAAATTGCCGCCTACGAGCATCACTTGCTGGAACTCGCGACCACTGCGCTTAGTGATATCGAGGGTTTACGTATCATTGGTACCGCTGCAAAAAAAGCAGCCGTGATCTCGTTTGTGTTCGATGATATTCATCCACATGATCTCGGTACAGTGCTCGATCATCAGGGCGTTGCGATTCGTACCGGTCATCACTGCGCGAACCCGGTTATGGATTTCTTCGGCGTGCCCGGCACGGCACGTGCCTCACTGGCATTTTATAATGACGCTGAAGATATTGAACAGTTAGTCAAAGCATTGCGCGTTGCCGTGGACATGTTCCGATGACCAAGGAACTGATGCAGGTCTATCAAAAGACGGTGCTAGAACACAGTCGCAAACCGCACCACTTTGGCAAACTTGTAAATGCAACCCACAGCGCCGAGGGCTTTAATCCTTTATGTGGCGATAAAGTGACCGTGCATTTAACCATGAACAGCAATGGAACGATTAATGAGGTCAGTCATGAGACCACTGGCTGCGCAATTTGCATGTCATCGGCATCAATGATGGCAGACGCTATTCAGGCATTAGATTCTGCGGCAGCGAACGCACTATGCTCACAGGTTCATACCATGCTCACTAGCGACAGCAACGATAATCCGCCGGGCATGCCACTGAAATCATTGGAAGGTGTGCGGGCTTACCCTTCACGCGTAAAATGCGCCACGTTACCTTGGCAGACCTTGCTGACGGCAATGATGGGCGAAACCCTAACGACAACTGAATAAGAAGTGTAGAAAACAATGATGTCTCAAGACAGCACACCCGTGGTATTGCGTCGTAACTGCAAGGCTGTAGTTATTCCCGCCGGTTTTGAAATAGAACTGAATAAAAATGAACTGGTGTATATCACTCAGGCCATGGGTGGCAGCTTTACCGTTTACTTTGAAGGAAGCCTGTTTCGCATTGCCGGCAAAGATGCCGATGCTTTAGGCTTAGAGCGCGAGCCCGCACCGGAACTTCCGGAAAATGCCACCAAAGAAGACTTCGAAAAATTAATCTGGGATCAAATTCGGACCTGTTATGACCCTGAGATCCCGATCAATATAGTCGATCTTGGTCTGATCTACGGCATTGAAGTGGACGACACCGACCCACAGGCACTGAAATTGACGGTGCACATGACCCTGACTGCTGCTGGCTGCGGCATGGGCGAAGTGCTGGTGGAGGATGTGCGTGACAAAGTGAGCATCATTCCGACAGTGGCAGAGGTTCAAGTTGACCTGATATTCGATCCTCCGTGGAGCCAGGAGATGATGACTGAGGCGGCTAAACTCGAAGCAGGGCTGCTTTAACCCCCTCCCAACGAAAGAAGTATCGCCGCAATGACTAAACGCCTTTCGATTCTGCGGCATGCGAAATCCGACTGGGGTGCCGCCGGCACCCATGACCACGATCGAACGCTCACTCAGCGTGGCTCTGACAATGCCACCAAGCTTGGTTTGCTTATGCAGGAGCAGCTGATTCTTCCTGAGAGCATCATCACCAGCAGCGCGGAACGCGCATCAAAAACCGCCATACTGGTCAGCAAAGGCTTAAATTATGAGGGAAACATTGACCGGAGCAGTGAGCTGTATCTCGCCTCAGCCAACACATTGCTAAACGCAGCAGGGGCCTGCAATGACCGTGTCACGCATTTAATGCTGGTGGCACACAACCCAGGCATGACCGAACTTGTAAATCAGCTCAGCAAAGCAAGACTGGACAATCTTCCCACCTGCGGTATTTTCTGCATTGACTTTGACATTACCTCATGGAGCAAGCTCTGCAGCACACTGCCAGGCCATGTGAGTTGGTACCACTACCCCAAATTGAAACGCTAGCAATTAAGCCAAGCTTAACGAACTGAGCAATCGCAATTCAAATACAGGCTGCGCGGATCGTTCCACAGACCAATCTGCTGAACCTGAGCCTCAATCATGCGAGCCGCCTGCTCCAAAGCTGACGGTTCAGGACGCGGCAAGTTCAATGCAGCACTGATCTTTATCACTCCTCCCGCCAAACGCAAAATAAACTGTTCAGCTGGCGTAAGGTCCACACCAAGATAACGCACGTTATAATCAGCCTCTTTTAAGCCTGCAAGTGCCGCCGCCGAGGCCACCGCATCATCAATTGAGCCGATCTTGTCAACAAGGCCAAGCTCCTGAGCTGTGCTGCCAATCCACACACGGCCGCGCGCAAGACTATCGGCACGTTCGTAACTCATGCCCCGGGTGTTGGCGACTTTACTCACAAAAATATCGTACGCCGAATCGACAGACAAACGGAGCAGTCGTTTCGCATCGTCACCAAGCTCGCGTGTCGGATCAAACTGACCGGCTAACTTCGTTGTGCCGAAGCCATCAACGTTAATGCCTAGTTTGGCCAGACTGCGCTGAAAAGTGGGAACGACGGCACCAACGCCAATCGAACCGGTAATGGTGGTGTCCTGTGCCCAGATCTCATCGGCAAGCATCGAAATATAGTAACCACCGGAAGCCGCAACACCACTCATCGACACAACAAAAGGTTTTCCGGATGCTTGCAAATACTCGATCTGATCAAAAATAACTTCCGATGCAAACATGCTGCCGCCCGGGCTATCAACCTGCAACACTACAGCGGCAATGCTCTCATCAGTTGTTGCGCGCAACACCAGATCAGCCAAACTTTCTCCACCCACTGTTCCTGGAGGTGCTAAACCATCAACAATATTCCCCGAAGCCACCAGCACCGCAACGCTGGCATCACTGTCACTAACCTTAGGGGGCGATGTGGCACTGAGATAAGCAAGGTAATGAATACCCTCGTAAAAACCCGGTGCGTCAGCACTCTCACCAACCAAACCAATCATATAATCTTCAAACTGCTGATGGCTTAAGAGCTCATCCACCAAGCCGGACTGCAAAGCGAGCACGGCAGTATCGCCACCTGCTGCCGCCAACAGCTCACCGGACGTATTTACATACACATCCAAAGCACCCGGCGCGAGTTCACGTGCACTCTCAACATCAATACGATACGCAAGCCAAAGCGCATCGAGCCAGTCAGCGGCAGCAGACTTATCATCATTGGACATGTCATTGCGCAGATAAGGTTCTACAAACGACTTATATTCGCCAACCCGGAAAACATTGACATCTATAGCAAGGTTGTCGATAGCGTCTTTCAAAAATGCTCGATAATAATCAAACCCCTCAATAAATACGGAACCAAGATCATGCATATAAATTTCATCGGCGTGAGCCGCCAAATAATATTGGCCTTGAGTAAAACCATTGCCCGAAACGATGACCGGCTTGCCCGATTCCTTAAAGGAATCTATCGCAGCTCCAACCCGTTGTAACTGAGCCATACTGCCACCGGCAAAGCCATTAAGATCGAGAACGACCGCTTCAATGCGATCGTCACTGGCAGCCCGCTGCAAACTCTCAACAACGTTGCGCACCAGAGCCTGTGTATCTGCAATACCTTGATACTCAGAAAACGCACGATCCAACATGTTGCCCTCAAGCTGCTCCGTCAGGCGACCCGCCGGCGAGACGATCAATGCGCCAGAATCGGGAACTACCGGTTGCTGACTGCTTAGAGCAACTGCCCCGATCACAATAAACAGCAGCAAAATTGCCACCTGAAAAAATGTCACTAGGCCAGCGAATATTTTACCGATTAGCAAAAAAAACTTTTTCATGAGAGGTCCCGAATGAGTTTCGAATTTATTCAAGCTTCCGGATCAACACGGATTCCGGCTTTTATCGGCTCTGAAGCCGATCAATTTCAGCACGACTTTAATCTTCAGACGAATAGGTAATACGATACACCAGGCCCTGACTATCATCACTAACAAGCAATGCACCATCAGGAGCAACCAGTAAATCAACCGGGCGCCCATTGACCGACTGGCCGTTTAGCCAACCTTCGGCAAAAGGCTCATAACTCACAACTTCATTACCTTTAAGACGCAACAATGAAATCCGGTAACCTGATTTCTCACTTCGGTCCCACGAACCATGCTCCGCGATAAAGATTTGATTCTGGTATTCGGCTGGAAACATAGTACCGGTGTAGAACACCAA
This sequence comes from Gammaproteobacteria bacterium, assembly GCA_029245525.1. Classification (GTDB taxonomy): domain Bacteria; phylum Pseudomonadota; class Gammaproteobacteria; order Steroidobacterales; genus JABIQA01. Next base: position 15,988 of record JAQWPD010000063.1, read on the forward strand.
ACCAAGCGCCGCAACATGCGCGCCCAGTTTGCGTACTGGAGCAACTGCATTCTCGCAACTACCGAGCGCCGCTAATTCTGGGTCAGGTTCAACAAAGTCGCCCGCATGGCAAAATGGAAAACCAAAATGTTCGCCCTCTTTTGCCAGACGGTTCAATTCATCAGCGGGAAGATCATCGCCCATGCGATCCGCACCGTTATCAGTAAACCAGAGTTCGCCCGTCTCTGGATGCCAAGCCATGCCCACCGAGTTACGAATGCCCCGCGCAATCACTTCAGGATTACTGCCGTCAGCGTCATAACGGGTTAGCGTACCAAAATCTGGCTCGTCACAAACATTACATGGCGCACCCAATGGCACATAAAGCTTGTTATCAGGCCCGAAGCGGATGTGCTTCCAGCTGTGCAATTTTTTCTTCGGCAGACCGCTCACAACTATCTCGGGCTCGCCGGGGTTCTCCAGATGATTTTCAATATCACGATAGCGCACTATCTGAGTGAGCTCTCCAACGTAGAGATCGCCATTATGCAGCGCCACACCACTAGGTACTTTGCGCTTATCCGCAATCGTATAGATGCTTGGATTATCGGAGAAGACATCGGTAACAGCATAGACGTTACCTTTACGCCTAGTACCAACAAACAGTGTGTTGTCTTCCGACAAGACTATGGCACGTGCATTACTCAGGCCGCTTGCAAGAACCTCGATATTGAACCCTTCAGGCAGGCTAATATCCAGATACGGCGAGTCAACAGCTGCTGGAGCATCTGCAGCGACAACACCAGTCGCGGCAATCAGCAGGACAAGCAAACTTAGTCGTGCACGCATAAATACTCTCCAGTAAAAGCCTGCGCTTGGCAGTGGGACTACTCCGCCAATAGGAATAAAGACAGGTCAGGCCAAAATGTAATCAAAATAACGGCTGCCATAAGCAACAATAGAAACGGCATAGTTGCAAGATACACACGCACGATCGGTTCATCAAAGCGATAACTTGCAATAAATAGGTTGAGACCAACGGGTGGTGTCAAATAGCCCAACTGCATGGTTGCTAAAAACACTATACCCAGATGAACCGGATGCACACCAAACTCGGCGGCAACCGGCAAAATCAAGGGCACCACTAACACTAAAGCTGAGAAAATATCGAGAATAGCCCCCAATAGGAGCAAAAATAAGAACAGCAGCAGCAAGAAACTGGTTCGGTCCGACACCAGTGACGTAACCACCGATATCAGCTGCTGCGGCACTTCGGCATCAATCATGTAGTTGGTCGATGCCAATGATGCTCCCAGAATAAGCAGAATGCCGCCCACCAGCACCATCGACTCACGCACAATACCGGGTAATGCACTAAACGCGATCTCACGCTTTATAAATACTTCAACTATTAGAACATACAGCGACGTTACGGCAGCAGCTTCTGACACGGCCAAATACCCCGAGTAGATACCCCCTAGAACAATTACCGGCAGTGGAATCTCCCACATGGCCTCACGCAGTGCACCCACAACTTCACCAAAAGAAAAGTCACTAATTGGCTGACGATTGTGACGATTTATCCATAAGCAATAGGCTGCCACCATCGCCATCATCAAAATGCCCGGCAGAATACCGGCTATGAATAAGTCATCAATTGAGACCTGCGCAACAACACCATAGAGAATTAATGGCAGCGATGGCGCAAACAGCAGTCCGAGGCTAGCACCGGCAGTTAACAAGCCAAGGTTAAATTTGTCTGAGTACCCAGACTGCTGCAGTGCCGGGTACAACAGCGCACCAAGCGCAATGATCGTGACGCCGGAGGCCCCGGTAAACGCCGTAAAAAATGAACAGGCCACAATCGCCACAATTGCAAGGCCGCCCGGCATCCACCCCAAAAGTGCATTCGTCACGCGCACCAAGCGATCTGGAGCTTTACTCTCGCTAAGCACATATCCCGCAAAAGTGAACAGCGGAATTGCTAGCAAAATCGGCATTTCAGCAATACCGAAAATTTCAATTGCAATGGCGGACAGATCAATATCGCTGCGCAGATAGCCCAACATGGCGCCGCCGGCAATTAGGATGAATAGCGGCGCTCCCAGCAACGCCAACAGCACAATAACCAAACTGGAACCGATCATGGACCATTACCCGTATGCTGGAAAAAAATTATTGCGCGACGAACTGTCCAAATTAAGTAACGATAGCCCAGCAAAAAAAATGCCAATGGCAAAATAGACTGAAACATCCATGCCGGCATATTGGTAAGGAGCACATCATCGTATTGATAGGACTCTGCAACGAAGCTAAAGCAATACCAAGCCAACACAAAGGATACAAACGATGTGAGCAAATTCATTGCAGCCAGTACAAACATTTTTGGTTGCGGAGCTAAAAATTGCGACAACACGTCAATGGCTATTTGCCGATCATCACGCGCAGCTGCGACAGCCCCCAATAAAGCCAGCCACAACAGCATTAAGCGCAGAGCCTCATCGGCCCAAGGCAACCCACCACCGAAAAAATTACGCAGAAAAATTTGGCTGCTAGCAAGGCCGATCATGCCGATCAGCAAAACGGCGAGACAACTGTTCTCAAGCCAACGACCGAAATGATCGGCACGCTGGAGAAACCCTTTATTGTCGGCTTCGCTATTCAATCTCTATGTCTTCTTGATTATCAACCGTGAGCGGAAGGAAGTTAGAGCCCAGTTCAACCTTATTGCGCAGCGCGATAATCAGCAAGCATCTTTTGAACCCGGGCCAATAGATCAGGAGTGTAGTCCCCTTCAGCCCATATTTTTGCATTCGAAGCGGCCACCAAGTCAGCCCACGACGCAATTGCGCCCGGCGCAGGTTCAATAAACTCAATACCGTTTGCCCTCAACGCAGCTTCCGCTTTGACGTTATCACGGCGATTCATTTCGCCAAAAGTGACATAGGTTCTTGTCATAACTTCACTGAATACGCTCTGATCTTCGAGCGACATTTTATCGAATGCCTTTTTTTCAATCGCCATAATGCCAACAGTGTAGGCAATCGGCTGCATGGTGACGTATTTTACTTTGGTATACCACTGCAGAAGGAGTGCGGCAGAGGTAGGCGTCGCCACATAATCGAGCAGCCCAGTTTGCAGGCCGGTAAGCACATCAGAAATGGGCAGCACTACCGGCGATAAACGCATAACCTCCATTGACGCGTAGGTTACCGCATCACCCTCAGGAACCCAGGTTTTTTTACCTTGAAGATCTTCGATCGTGCGTGCCGGAGCACCGCCCATCAAATACGCAAAACCGCCACCGGCAGAGCCGAACCCTACGAGCCCTGCCTTTTCCATTCCGGCCATTAGCTCTGCATCAATCTGAGCCTGAACGTAATCGACCTCTTCAAGTGATTGAAACAGCAATGGAAGACCGTAAATACTTAAGTCGGGAAACCGCTCGAGCAAGCCACTTGCCGCAAATGCACCGCCCTGTAATTGACCAATACGCATTTTACGCAGCACTTTACGATCATTACCCATTACCCCGCCACCATAGTATTTCACGGTAACGCGGCCGGAAGTTCTCTCGTCTATCTCTGCCGCAGCGGCACGCATTTCTGCCATCCAAGCGGAATTTTCAGGAGCGATAGTCGCAATTTTAAACACCTGCCCACTTGCGGTTCCCGCCAATAGGAACATCGCGCTAACCAGAATAAGCATTTTGATAGATTTCATTATGGTGTATCCGTTCGGTAGTACTAAGTCAGCGAGAACGCCCTAAAACAAACACGCGAACCCTAAAAATAGTCGTCTGCTGATTCCAGCAACGCTGCTGCTTGTTCTTGCGCCATCACATTAGATAATGTCATACCAGGTTGTTCGACAGGGGCAGCTAGCACTTCGTTCAGTAATTGATCATGCAACTCACGATCATAGACCAGACGGGCATAGCTACGAGCGTATTCCACCTTCGCCTGAAGGTTTTCACCTTTACTCAGCGCAATGGCTTTCTCAAAATAAGCCCTACCCTCCGCGGGTTTTCCGCCCAGCGCTTGCGGCCGCAACGTACTAAGAATGCCAAGATATAAATAAATATCGACTTCATTCTCACTACCGCCGATGCTCAACAAATGCTCCATTGCAAACTGAATTTTAGGTAGATCAGCAATTGCAACGTAATCGTCACTGTTACTGCGAATATACGCCAAACTGGTCAACGAATAAGTGTATAACTCAGCAGCGGCACCCGCCTTAATCTTACTCACTTTTGCCACAAACTCGTCATACGATAGACCGTTTAGATTGCAGGCATCTTTGTCGGCAGAACACAAGGCACGTTCGCCATAAAGGCGAGCCCGGGCAGTAAGAAGCTTAGCGCGTTCCGGGTCATCAACAAATACCGCACCGTACGCCGCATACATTTGGCCACCGGCATTGAGCATGGCTGTACTGTTAGGGCTGCTAACAATAAAACTGTCTACCAGCAAAAGGTATGAAGGCACTGCCTCGCGAACTAACTCGGGATCATCCTGCTCCATCATCGCAGTGGTCAAATTTTCTGCCAGTCCGGCGCCAGCGCGCGAAGCGATTGTAGAACACCCCGAAAAGAGGATTGAAGCGAAAATAACGGGCAACAAAAAACCCGCGCTACTGAACGTAATGCGGGCTTTTGCCAAGCCTGCTAATGCATACAACTCATGCACAAACTGCACCGTTGAACTCACCAACATAACCAACCGAGATTAAGAAAAGCTTAACCCGGAGGTGCTCAGAGTTTTTCTTTAATACGTGCAGATTTACCACTGCGCTCTCGCAAGTAATACAGCTTCGCACGGCGCACAGCGCCACGGCGCTTTACTGAGATGTCCGCAACTGACGGACTGTATGTTTGAAAAACACGCTCAACGCCTTCGCCATGCGATATCTTACGAACCGTAAATGCAGAATTCAACCCGCGATTGCGCTTGGCAATAACAACACCTTCATAGGCCTGCAAACGCTCACGATCACCCTCACGAATACGCACCTGAACCACAACGGTATCACCTGGTGAAAACTTAGGAACCTCGCGGCTCATCTGCTCGGCTTCGATTTGCTTAATAATGTCACTCATGACCTGTCTCTGATTAGTTCTACAGTTTTAATCCGCAGCACTGGCCTACTTGGCGCTCTCTGCGATGAATTCCTGAAGAAGTTTTTGCTCTTCTTCGCTTAACTCTTTTTGTTCCAGCAAATCCGGGCGTCGCTGCCAGGTTCTGCCCAGAGATTGCTTTAATCTCCAGCGACGAATTTCAGCATGATTGCCATTCAGCAACACCTGCGGCACCGTCATGCCTTCAAAATCCTCGGGTCTCGTGTAGTGAGGATAATCTAATAACCCCCCCATAAACGAATCCTGTTCAGCGGAACTATCGTCACCCAACACTCCGGGCAATAAACGCACCACAGAATCAATGATTGCAGCGGCGGCTACTTCACCCCCACTGAGCACAAAATCACCCAGTGAAAGTTCTTCGCCACCAACGCTTTCCATCAAGCGCTCATCAAATCCTTCATAACGCCCTGCTACCAACAACATACCGGGCAATTGCGACAGTTTTATCGCTATGCTCTGGTCAAACTGTATGCCCTGCGGCCCCAGAAAAATAACCGGGCTACCTGCTGGCAATGCCGCACGAGCTTTATCAATTGCCGCCCGCACTGGCTCAACCTTTAAGACCATGCCGGGACCACCACCATAAGGCCGGTCATCCACAGTTTGGTGGGCATCTGTCGCGAAATCCCGTGGATTAACGCAGTTGAAGGTCACCTGCTCCCGCTTAATAGCTCTCCCGAGCACTCCATACGAGACCATGCTTTCAGTAAGTTGAGGAAACAGACTGACAACGCCTATATCCATAACACTTACCTTCTATATTTTGTTATTACTCCGGCTCGACCCAGTCAATCTGAATAATACCGGCATCCATGTCGACCGACTTAATGACATCTCCGACAACGTACGGCACTAATCGCCGTTTTTTTCCTTCGATAACCAGCACATCATTCGCACCGGTTTCAAGCAGCGAATCAACTTTGCCGAGCAACTGACCTGCAGTATCGGTCACATCAAGACCGACAAGATCACGCCAATAATACTCACCTGCAATTAACTCTTTAAGCATATTACGGGCGACAAAAATATCTGCACCCGCTATGGCCTCAGCCGCATTCCGGTCATCAACGGTCTCGACCTTTGCAACCAGCCCCTTGCCGCGAACGCGCGCCTCAAACAGCTCAATGTCCCACTCATCGGAACCCAGCTTCAGGGTCCATGGTAGATAACTAACAATATTCTCAATCGGACGAGTAAAAGAATGCACCTTTACCCAACCCTTAATTCCAAAAGCACCGGTGATTTTACCAACCAGCACCCGATCTTCAGCCTGCTGTTCAGAACTGGGAATACTCAACGGAATAGCGATTGCAAAAAATAAATTTAAGCGGCAGCTTGCTTACGAAACTTCTTCACCAGGCCCGCAACTCTATCGGTAGGCTGTCCGCCCTTAGCCAACCAGTAATCAACACGCTCGATGTCGATACGGAGAGATTCTTCACCACCGGTTGCACGGGGATTAAAAAAACCAAGTCTTTCGAGGTAACGTCCATCGCGGCGATTCCGTTTATCGGTCGCTACAATGTGATAAAAGGGTCGCTTCTTGGCGCCGCCCCGTGACAAACGGATGCTAACCACTGTGTATTTCTCCTGAGATTTGCGGGTCGGCAGCTGCCCGCGCAACGTCATTAATCTGCCTGAGTGTATGTAA
>JAQWPD010000065.1 GCA_029245525.1 Gammaproteobacteria bacterium
AAGTTATCGAGGGTATTGCCTGATACCGAGAAGCCTTTATTGAGATTGGGCTCGAGCAAATCAAAGCGCTCTGGGTCCATCCAAATCGGAAATACGCCATCGGCCACTTCCGCAGCACAGGCTAAGCCTTTTGGGGTTACTGCAGCAGTGAATATGGGCAACTCGTACTGACTTTTAACAATACTCTTTAACGGCCTACCCAAACCGGTAGTGCCTTCACCGGTATTCGGAATCTGATAATGAAAACCTTCATGGGTCAGTGGTGCTCTCCGAGCTAACACCTGCCTGATAATAGAAATATATTCGCGGGTGCGGGTGAGCGAACGGCCGTAAGGCACTCCGTACCAACCTTCCACCACCCCAGGACCGGATGGACCGAGGCCCAGCATAAAACGCCCTTCCGACAACTCATTGAGTGTCAGCGCGGTCATCGCCGCCATAGTCGGCGTGCGCGCAGGCATCTGCATAATTGCAGTACCCACCTTGATTTTGCTGGTTTTTGCCAGCAACCAAGCCGCCGGAGAAACCGCATCAGAGCCGTACGCCTCTGCAGTCCATACCGATTCAAAACCCAACAACTCGGCCTGCTGTACAACGTCTAACGGCAAATAGAGTTCAGCCAGTGAACCAGCCACTAATCCTAGCTTCATATTGCTCCTCTCATGGTTTGAAGTGCCTTACTTTGTCTTTGAGGTTAGGTATGCTCAAGCCACACAACAAGTTTATACACTCAATTATTGCCCTAAGATAGCTTCGATCAAGACAGGTATAGAATATGAATGCTTTATCACGCCGCAACTTTTTACTTACTTCTGCCTACGCTACTGCTGGTTTTGCGTCGACCGCCAGTCTGCCTGCTTTCGGCCAGAGTTCTTCACGTTACCTCGACCTACAGGATCCCGAAGATGCGCTTACCGCAATGATTAAAATGCGCGGCAGCCTTGAAGCCGTTGATTGCCCGCATTGGTACTGCGGCACGATATACGCGGTACTGCCGGGCAAATCGCCGTTGGCACTCATTGATTTTGAAGGCTCCGAAATCGACTACTACGCGAAGCAAGCCGATGGCTCTTATAAAGCCTATGGCGCTACCGTCAGCTTTTTCAAAGACACACAAACTGGGGAGTTTCTAGAAACCTTCAAAAACCCGATTACAGGTCGCACGGTTGAGGTAAAGCCAAACTCTATAAGCGTTAAGGCCCACTACATTTACTCGATCTATGGCTCGAAACGCTCCGATGATGAAAGAGCACTATCAACCACACCTATCATTCAAGAAAAATTAAAGTGGCGTGAATCAAATCCATATATCTGGCTGAACATGCGGCGCGCATACCCCGCAAATTCACCCTTTGGGGAAGATCAAAGTGTGCAGGGCTTAACTGCGGATCTGTTTAACCCCGATCTTCTCAGTGTTCCGACTACCGCCTCACCCACCTATGTGGCACCGTGGTTATCGTGGATGGACATGAATGAGGTAAAAGGTCACAGCGTGTGGGCCGGCCCAGCACACAAGCTGAAAAATGTAACAGAGTACCCCCGACAATTACTGGATCGCATGGAGAAGTACTTTCCGGAAAAGCTGACCGCGAAGCCCTCAACTTAAGTCTACCGGGAGGTACTGCAAGGGATTGTTCAACAACTAAGGGCAAGCCGAAAACCGACTTGCCCTTAGTTAATTTGGAACTCCACTCGTTTATTCGGTCGATTACTTCTTCGGTAGCTTCCAGGCCACCACATAGTCGCCCTTAGGCAGCGGCGACCAGGCATGACCACCCGCAGAGGTAACAACATACTGCTCACCGTCATAGGTATAGGTCATTGGCGTGGCATTCGCTGAAAACGGAACGCTAGTCTCCCAAAGAATTTCGCCGGTATTCACATCAAATGCGCGGAAGCGCTCGTCATAAGAGGCTCCGATAAACACCAAGCCGGTTGAGGTCACAATCGCACCTCCGGAATACGGTGTGCCAAATTCCAGCGGCACGGGTACAGGCATCAACTTGTCGAGCACACCCAGAGATCTTGACCAGATGATCTCGCCTTTATCAAGATCTACGCCTACCAATAGAGACCAAGGCGGCTCTGAACAGGGTGAGAAACTCGGTGACATCAATGGGCCCTGTTGCAAACCATAAGGACTGCCAGAAATGTAGTCTGCAGACCCCATTGGCATTCCAGCCATCGGCTCTTTCGCAGCAACCGGGTCGACTTCATCATTCTTAATCAACTTCACGAAAAACGGCACCTGACCGACAGGAGCAACCAAAATATTGCGCGTGGGGTCAAACGCACCACCACCCCAATTGTTGCCACCACCAATCATCGGATACATCACGGTACCTTCTTCACTTGGGGGGGTGTAGTAACCGCCATAGCGCATTGATGCAATCTTGTCTCGGCATGCATTTCTATCAAACTCAGTAAACCCCCACGCATCTTCCGGTGTAATTCCCACTTTCATTAGCGGCGGCGGTTTAACAGGGAAAGGTTGGGTCGGAGACAAGATATCACCCTCTACCCCATCAGTAGGCACTGGACGCTCTTCAATTTCAAAGAATGGCTCGCCGGTCTCACGATGAAAAATAAATACCACGCCGATCTTTGTGAGCACCACGACAACAGGAATTTTCTTGCCATCGCGGGTAATATCAACCAGCAATGGATGAGTTGGAACATCCCAATCCCACACGTCATGATGCACAACCTGATAATCCCAAACGAGCTCGCCAGTTGATGCACGAATAGCTAACACAGAGTTGGCGTAGCGATTATCGCCGGGCCGGTTGCCGCCATAAAAGTTTGGCGATGCGCTAGCGGTTGGCACAAACAATAGATCGCGCTCACTGTCCCAAGACATTGTTGTCCAGACATTGGCACCACCTACCCCATAATCAACCGCGCCCTCACCCTCACGAATTAGAGTGTCGAAAGTCCAAAGGTGCTCACCGGTTCGTGCATCAAATGCTCGAATCGCACCATTCATCGAACTCACATCTTTAAACTTATTTGCCGTACCGCCAATCACAATTACGCCATTTACTACAGCAACAGGTGACATCAACTGCATACCGTCAAGCTGGGCCATAGGCGGCAGCTCTTTAATAATCGGCGTTACATCCACTTCACCTCCGTTACCAAATGCTGTGCACTGCTGTCCTGTGGGCGCATCTATCGCCATTAAGCGACGATCATTCGTTGCCAGAAAAATACTGTGCTTACACAACGCATCATCTGCAGCATCAGGATCAGTCCACTGAGTCAGCCCGCGACAATTAAAACGACCAGCGTAGGGTGTTTTGTCGATCTCCGGATCAAAAACCCAGGCTTCTTCACCGGTTGCCGGGTGCAAAGCAATAACCTTATTAAATGGTGTACACGTCACCAAATGATTACCTGCTTCGGGCTGCAATAAAATGGGCGTCGCCTGAAAACCACTGAGCGCGATTAACTCAGGATTCTCTTCCAAAGCGCCAGTACGATAGCTCCACGCCTCCTCCAGTTGATCCACATTCTCCGGTGTAATCTGATCAGCTGGCGAATAACGCCCGCCACCCTCCACACCACCATATTGTGGCCATGTGCCATCCGCCGCCTGCGCGGAACCCACAAACAATAGAGCCAAGAAAAGCAAAAAAGAATTAAATTTCATATGTGACATCCGCAATTAATTGGCGATGGGAAGCTATGCCAAGGCAACCACTTTATGTGAATAGCTAAGGCGCCAATTATAGCCTGCCACGCCCATCAGTTTCGTGGATATGCAATGCGGCTATAATGCCGTCTATAAGGTGGTCAGACAGCTGCATATGTTCCTGCTACAGTCTCAAACCATTACAACACCGTTTACAGAGGGTCGAAAAATGGCGGTTTTAGTCATAACAGGCAGCACTAAGGGCATCGGGCGTGCATTTGCAGAAGAGTTTCTAAAGCGTGGGCACGACGTTGCTATTTGCAGCCGGAATGCAGAGGACGTTGCCAAAGCCACCAAGCAGCTTGATGCGATCAATCATGGATCTGTTATCGGTGAGGTTTGCGATACCACCGATAAAGTTCAGGTGCAGGCGCTCTGGGATGCCGCGACAAAAGCGTTCGGTCGCGTGGACTACTGGATCAACAACGCAGGCACCGCGATTGGCCGGCATCTGGTGCATGAGTTACCGGAAGATGCCGTTCGCCTGATGCTTAATAGCAATATGCTCGGTACTACATTTGGCTCACAAGTGGCGATTGCAGGCTTTCGCAAACAAGGTAATGGCAATCTTTATAATGTTCTCGGTGGGAGCTTTCAGGGCAAACAACTCACGCCTGGCATGGGTGTGTACAGCTCGACCAAATCTGCCATCAACCGCCTTACTGCATACATAGAGTCTGAAAACAAAGACATGCCTGACATTATTGTGGGGTCCATTAGTCCAGGCGTGCTAATTACCGAAAACTTTTTTGCCGAGCAAAAGCATCTGGATCAGGCCGAATGGGAAGCAAACAAGCCAATACTGAACATTCTTTGCGACTACGTTGAGACGGCTGTGCCGTGGCTCACTGACGAAGTGCTTAAGAATAAGAAAACCGGCAAACGAATCGCCTGGCTTACCGGCGGTGAGATTGCCAAACGCTTCATGAAAGCCAAATTGCTGGGTCAGAAACGCGACCTGTTTTCCCGTTATGAGCTGTAGCAGGCGCTATTTTCGCAAATAGCATTGCGGTTTGGTTGCTTGCTGCGTAATATTCTCGCCTCGCTTCAATCTTACGTAATTGATTGATATTAAACAACTTTTAGAATAATTCGGTATAAGTACCGAACTTCACGGAATAAGCTATGCCGCACATGGTTATCGCCAACACCCTCAGGGACGGCAGGGTGGTTTTTCTTAGCCACGATGGCAGCTGGGCTGCGGCCATCGCAGACGGCGAACTTGCGCAGAATGAAACAGCTGCCAGCCGTTTGCTCGCTGACAGCAAATCGTCGGCTAACAGCAATGTTGTTATCGATCCGCAGCTGATTGAAGTGAACGAAACCGACCACGGTCGTCAGCCGACGGCTTACCGTGAATATATCCGCGCCTACGGGCCCTCTGTCAGAAATCCGGGCTAACATCATGTATCGCTATGACGAATTTGATCACACTTTTATGGCTGAGCGGGTTGCACAGTTCGCCCGTCAGGTAGCACGCCGCATGTCCGGCGAAATGACCGAGGAACAGTTCCGGCCGTTACGTTTAATGAATGGACTCTACCTGCAGTTGCATGCGTATATGCTGCGGGTGAACGTACCCTATGGCAGCCTATCGAGTGCGCAGCTGCGTGGCCTTGCGGAAATAGCCCGTAAGTACGATCGCAACTACGGTCACTTCACCACTCGACAAAACATTCAGTACAACTGGATTAAACTCGATGAAATGCCTGCGCTACTCGGTGACTTGGCAAAAATCGAAATGCACGGCATTCAGTCCAGCGGCAACTGCATTCGCAACACCACCTCCGATCAGTATGCCGGCGCGTCGGCCGATGAAATTGAAGATCCGCGGGTATACTGCGAGATCATTCGTCAGTGGTCAACCTTGCATCCTGAGTTCTCGTACCTGCCACGTAAGTTTAAAATTGCAGTTACTGGCGCCCCCAAAGATCGTGCTGCCGTGGCATTACACGACATCGGCCTGCGCCTCTATCACAACGCCGAGGGCAAAGCAGGTTTTGAAGTGTTGGTAGGCGGTGGCCAGGGTCGCACCCCGGTAATTGCAAAAACAATTCGTAAATGGCTGGAACCTGAAGACATGCTGTCTTATCTGGAGGCAATTCTTCGTGTCTACAACTTATGGGGTCGTCGCGATAACAAATACAAAGCCCGGATAAAAATTCTGGTAAACGCTACTGGCATTGACGAGTTCCGTAATCAGGTCGATTCCGAATGGGACAAAATCAAAGACACTAAACTGCAACTTGACGCGCAAGAGATTGAACGAATCCGCGCTTATTTCGCATCACCGGCGTATGAAACACTGCCGGACTACAGTGCTGAATTGATCGCTCATGGCGAACAGAACACAGCGTTTAAAGAGTGGCTCAAGAGCAATACTGCTGCGCACAAAATAACGGGCTACCTCATTGTTAACCTCTCATTAAAAAGTCCAAAGCAGCCTCCCGGTGATATTACCTCTGAGCAGATGCTTGCCACTGCGGACCTGGCCGACCATTACAACTTCGGTGAACTGCGGGTGAACCATCGGCAGAACCTGACCTTTACCGACGTGAGGCAGATAGATGTTTATGAATTGTGGCAAAAACTTGCCGCCCTTGATCTGGCAACGCCAAACATCGGCAAGGTGTCTGACATCATTGCCTGCCCCGGACTCGATTACTGCGCGCTAGCGAATGCCCGCTCTATTCCCATTGCTGAGCGCATTCAGCAGCGCTTCGAAGACATCGATCGTTTGCACGATGTCGGCGAACTGTCACTGAATATTTCCGGCTGTATGAATGCGTGCGGCCACCACCATGTTGGCAACATAGGCATTCTGGGTGTTGAGAAAAAAGGTCAAGAATACTACCAGTTTACTCTGGGGGGCTCGTCTACCGAAGATGCGGCTCTCGGCGACCGCACCGGGCCGGGCTTCTCTACCGACGAAGTTGTTAATGCAGTGGATCGAATCCTGAACACATACATTGAGCAACGCGATGATATTGAGGAGACCTTCCTCGAAACCTATCGGCGGGTTGGTATGGCACCATTCAAGGAGGCATTGTATGGCGCTAATTAAAGACGGCGTAGAGGCTAAGGATAGCTTTGTTAATGCATGCCACCTCGATACCCTGCCTGCAAGCGGTGACATTATTGTCAGCCTTGATCAGTGGAACGATCATCGCGATGCGCTGCTTGCTCGGGACGCACAGCTTGGTGTAACACTTAAAAGCGACCAGCATCCTGATTCGATAGCCGATGACCTGCAGCACTTCGCACTAGTGGCGCTGGAGTTTCCGGCTTTCACCGACGGTCGTGCATACTCTTATGCTCGCATTCTGCGCGATCAATACAGCTTTGCTAAAGAGCTGCGTGCGGTCGGTGATGTGCTATTGGAACAGCTACTCTATATGAATCGTGTGGGTATAAACGCATTTGATATTGTCGGTGATAATGACCTTGAGCAATGGAAAGTTGCGGCTGCAGACTATACGGTTTGGTATCAACCCACCAATGATGGTCGCACCAGCATCCGCGACCTGCGCCGAGGCTAATAGCGCTTATGCACAGCTGGCAGGTCGGTAACAGCAAAATCATTCGTGTTGTAGAGACTGAAGACACCTCTATGCCGGCAGCGGCCTTGGTGCCCGACGCCAAACCCGAAAATGTTTTGCCTATTAAATGGCTGCAACCTCACTTCATCAGTCCCGAAGGTGAGTTAATTTCCAGCATCTTTGCACTGCTCGTCGAAAGCTGCGGCAAGCGTATTGTTATCGACACCTGCCTGGGCAACGACAAAGAGCGTATCGTGCCGCAGTGGAATATGCGTCAAGGTGATTTTCTCAACCAAATCGCCGCCGCCGGTTTTAATCGAAAATCTATCGATTATGTGGTTTGCACCCACCTCCACCCCGATCACGTTGGCTGGAATACCATGAGGGTTAATGGCGAATGGCAGCCCACCTTCCCTAACGCGCGTTACCTCTTCACCCAAGCTGATTGGGACTGGCTTGATAACGCTGCAGTAAGCGCACTGGGGGACTACGCCGGTGATTCCGTGCGGCCCGTATTCGCGGCCGGGCTTGCCGACCTATACACGCCGGATCACCAACTCACTGATGAAATCAGACTGGTATCTATGCCCGGCCACTCGCCCGGGCATATCGGTGTTTCGATCAAGTCACAAGGCGAATCAGCATTTATCACCGGTGATATGATTCACCACCCCTGCCAACTGGCGCATCCGGAATGGCGGAGTCCGTTTGATTTTGACGGCAATACCGCGCAAAAAACCAGAGAGCAGTTTCTAAAAGACTATGTGGGCAGCGGCACACTTGTCATCGGTTCTCATTTCGCCACGCCTGCAGCAGGCCATGTGGTTGCGGATAACGGCAGTTACAAGCTCGACATAGAAAACAGCTAAGTCCTTATTCCTATTGACTCTCATCCAATCAGTGGGCAGCGCCTGTATCAACAGAGCAAGTCAGTCGCGATAAGCAGAGTATGGCATCGGTCATAAGGCTCCAAAGTTAACAGGCAACCAAAATGCAAGCGGTTAGCCTTAGCAAGGCATGCGTAAATCATGGATAACGATAAAGAAAAACTGCGCGGCAAGTTAATTCTCGCGCTCGGGATGACTCTGTTCGCAATCGGACAATCACTGCTGTTTATTGTGGTGGCTCCGCTTGCACAGGAAATAGGCATGTCGCCGCAAACCTTCGGCATTATTCTGGGCGTTTCGAACCTCCCGCTGCTCATCGCCGCACCGATGTGGGGCAAGTACAGCGATAAAGTCGGCAGACGACCTGTCTTTATTATCGGCCTGCTCGGCAGTGGCAGCGGTACCTTGCTGGTGGCACTCGCATTGCAAGGTGCAATTAGTGGCTGGTACTCCATCGTCTGGATTGGCTTTGCCTTTGGTTTGTCACGCGCGTATTACGCCGCTACCGGCTCTGCTATTTATCCGGCCTCCACCGCTTACATGGCTGATGTCACTGAGCGTTCACAGCGCGCGCAGGGAATGGCGCTTATTGGTGGCGCTAACAGCATGGGGTCTATTCTAGGCCCGTTAATTGGCGGTGGACTGGCGGCCTTCAGCTTGTTGTTTCCGATGTACATCATTGGTTTCATGACGCTGGGTGGCGCTGTTATTGCCTACTTTTTTCTGAAAGAACCTGCACGGCATGCCGACACCCGCTCTCAGGCATCAACGCTTAAGTTCACCGATCCGAGACTGCGCCCATTTCTTATTCTTTGGTCAACCTTCTTTCTTGCATTTATTGCTCTTAATGTCATCACCGCATTTTACATTACCGCCAAATTCGGTATTACTGATCCTCCCGAAGTTGCTGCCACCGCTGGCTGGGCACTGCTTACACTTGCGGTAGTGATTACCGTTGCGCAGGGTTTGGTGTTTCAGGTATTCAAGCCGTCCCCCACCTTACTGGTGAAACTGTTCGGTCCGGTCTATGCGGTCTCATTTCTAATTATTGGCTTTGCGCCGAGCGTGGCAGTGTTGTACCTGGGCTACGCAGTACTGGGGCTGGCCTTTGCGTTTGCCACACCGGGTATCAATGGTGCTGCCAGCCTCGCGGTTGAGCCACATGAGCAAGGCACTGCCGGTGGCTACCTTGCTGCAGCCAATACGACCGGCGCCATCCTTGGCCCATTGCTTGGCCCATTTCTTTTTCAAATTAAGCCCAATCTGCCCATGCTGGCGGCGGCTGGCCTGTTCGCCATACTCAGCATTTATGCCTTCACCATTAAAGTGGCAAAACACGACGATTAAAGTCGTTATTCGTAGTGTTTAATGAAGTCAGGGCCCGACAATCTGTCGGGCCCTGTCTTTATTAATACGGCAACACTCAAGCTATTAAACGGTCACTGAGGGTCTAACTCCGAGGCATCGGGAATCAAGCCCTGCTCCACAATATAGCCAGCCAGCCCCTTAGCAGAAACCGCATGCGCCAGCGGAGACCAATGGAAGTCTGAGCCTCCGGCCGCACGAAACTCGACACCTTCAACAGGATACGCAGCAAGTACTCCTAACGAGTCGAACACTGGAATACCGTTTGCGACACAATAATCGACCACCAACCTGTTATAAACGGCCAAAGTCTCAAGAAACGTACCATCTTGATGCTGATGAGCTACAACAAATACGATTAAAGGAATATCCGCGGCGCTGGTCGCAGCGTACAACTTACTCAACTGATCAAGAAACCTTGCGGAAAGCTCTTCAGGGCTTGGTCGCGATAGCTCTCGAGTTTCAACATAGGGAGCTATCAAGGACCATAGCCAACCACCAAAACGTGTATTCTCAAACAGCCAGAACTGAGACTTGTTACTAAGCCAACGGTTATTTGTTGCCAACAAAAAGCCTGAATCAGTCAAGCGCAACCGCTTAACCTTGGATTGTCGAACCGAGTAGCCATTAAACCAAACAAAGGGGTCTGATAAGCGACTCGATGCAACTGGGTAGGCCCCTACGATAATCGCACCGGGGTTTAACGCGACAAGTTCTTCTCCCGCGATTCGAATCTGCTCAATGTTATAGCCGGAGACTCCTGCATTAAGCACGCGCAAGTCCCTACCACCTGCGTTCAACTGTTGCTCCAATTGAGCTGGCCAGGCTTCCTGCTGCTCCACCATCGCTCCAGCAGTAAAAGAGTCACCAATAGCCAAAACATCGATGCTCTCGCCTGCAGACACTTCGGCATCACGCATGCCCAGTGAATTAATCGACACATTAACTGTGCCAAAACGCTCTTCGATATCAGCGCTAAACCCCGGTCGATAGCTATAACTGCGACCAGGATGAACCTGCAAAAGATCAGCCGGCATACTTTTTGGAAAGGCGCTAAAGCCCGGCTGCGGCAATGCTACACGCAACGCGAGTTCGGCAACCACGAGTGAGGTCACACACATAAATAGAAACAGAATTAGGTTGCGCACACTGGGCTCTTTCGCGGCTCAAAGGGATGTCACAAGGTTAACAGCGTCATGGCACTACAGCAATTTACTTCGCAGCGCTCGACCGATAGCCCGTCAGCATCAGGTCAAATTCGGTCCTTTATCAGACGAAACTTAACCTTCGAGTAGGCGCAAAATCGCACTATTGGCCTTATTCTGCATCGATGGCTCCGGTCTACTCAGAACCCCGGTTTAGGGTAATCGCGAGTGTTCGTGCACCCATCGCATGCACCTAAAAGCACTGCGCAAATCAATAAGTACTTTTATACGGCGCTACTCGCGCAATACTGGAAGTCAAACTTCTGGCTTAAAAAAACCGGGCTCCTGCGTACAAGAGCCCGGTCATAGTTCTTAGCCCGCGAGATTAATCAGTGCCGGTACGGAAACGCTCCATGAGCTCAGAGTCAATGCCATACTCTTCTGACATCTGAATAAAGCGTTTAGCCGTTACCTCAGTATCGCCTTTGTTCTTCGCAAAATCTTCGACTGAAGTGCACACCATCTGACGCATCGTGGTTGGCACAGCCATTAAGCCTTTTTGCGCTGCAGCTTCCCAAGGAATATCCATCTTCACCTTACCGCCCTTCTGGCCACCTGGAGGCTCTTCCAGCTCATGCATGGTGACATCGCTAGTGGTCTTAGCATGGTAGTAATAACGGCGATTCTGATCACCCAAACCAACGGGCAGATCCATCTTCTGTATTCGCTCGCCACGATCCATATCCTTAAGACCTTCCTCCATCACAATCGCTTCGATATTAGCGATAATAATGCCACTGCTCTTCGGCAAGCGGATAATTTCATGAACCGTACATTCTGCGATCTGCGGGCACTCTGCAAGGCTGGGGGGCTTCACATGCAATGATGGAATCGGCGTAAAGCGGGTATGGTCTAACTCATTAACACCTTCTGGCCAGAAACGTGCCGTTTCCATCATGTCATCAAGATAGTCAGCGGGCGGGCAGTTAATAACGAACTCACCGGTCTCAACAATATTTGTGAACGTATGAGACTCCTGACGAAAGCCCACCATCATGCGTGGTGTTTTCGCCATCACATCGTACTGCATGATATGCGAATATGGTGCTGCGTTAACATTACCGTCTTTATCAAGTGTCGTAATGACGGTAATCAGCTTGGGGAACAACCAGATGTCTGAATACCAAAAGGGTTTTATCTTAATCTCTTCTTTAGCCATGAGGCCTCTCCCGAAAATGGGGTTAAAAAACGTGTATGGGACTGAGATTAGCACGCAATCTGCACAGTACGGCACCTGTTACGAAATGTTACTGCCAGACTCCGCATAATGAACAGCCCCTGCCGAAAGTCTGGAAATCGGGCACAATCGGATAACAGCCTCCAGTGGAAGCCATGCAATGAAGATAGACTCTTGGATTGAGCAAAATATGGCCTTGGTTCCGGCGGCAGGCTTGTTACTGGATCTGGCCTGCGGTTGTGGTCGACATACCGAGCTTGCGCTGC
>JAQWPD010000077.1 GCA_029245525.1 Gammaproteobacteria bacterium
AACACCGGCAAACCAACCTTCTTTAGGGGCCTCTGCAAATGCACTTGCGGACAACAAACTTATCGCTACGACAGCAACTAACTGCTTTCTCATTTTTAACCCCTTTTGATACATCAGGTCGTTCAGCAAAACTATTTAGCACGGCGCCATCATGGGCGAAGGCCAATAAAATAATTGATCTATTGTTAAATCAACATTAGCATAAAAGCGCATTTGCGCCTGTATCAATCTGTAATGACAAGCCTTTCACAGAGGCAACTGACAGCGCCACATCAAGAAACAACATCACTACTCGGCGCCGATGACACCATCGGCAATCATCACAGCGATTTCTTTCTCGTTGTAACCCAGCTCAATGAGTACTTCTTTCGAATACTCCCCTACCCGCGGCACGTCGAGGTGGGCGCCAAAACGCTTGCCATCCATTTCAATGGGCAATGCTGGCAGTCTAATCGGCTGACCTTTGAACTCACCATCGGGAACAGTAATATCCACCAAGCCGCCGCTGGCATTCAAATGCACATCGTCAAACAGATCTTCAGGTCGCGCAATTGGCGCGAACGGCAGGCCGGTTTTTTCAAGCTTGGTCATAAGATCGGCCTTGGTGTATTGCTTAAAGGTTTCTTTAATGATCGGGAGCAGTTTTTCTTTGTTAGTCACCCGGTCATTATTGGTTTTGTAAGCGGGGTCATGGGCCAGTTCGTCCAAACCAAACGCATCGCACAACAACAACCACTGCTTATCGCTCACCACACCGACAAACACCTGATCATCAGCGGTTTCAAAGACCTGATATATCGCCCAGGCAGAAACCCGCGCGGGCATAGGTGCGGCTGCATTGCCGGTCACTGCCTTCTGCGCCATATGCTGGCCCACCAAGAACACCGTACTCTCGAACAATGATGCGGTAACCTGCTGACCCTTTCCGGTCACTGTGCGCTGAAACAGCGCTGCTAAAATAGCCAGCGAACCGAACATACCGCCTTGCACATCAATCACTGAAGCACCGGCACGCAATGGCTGCCCAGGAGGGCCGGTCATGTAGGCAAGGCCGCCCATCATCTGCGCAACCTCATCAAGTGCTGTGCGGTTTTCATAAGGGCCCGGCAAGAAACCTTTCTCCGAGCAATAGATAACGCTGGGGTTAAGTTCTTTAATAGCTGCGTAGCCAAACCCAAGCCGGTCCATAGTGCCCGAGCGAAAGTTTTCGATAACCACATCCGCGGTTTCTAACAGTTTAAGCACCGCTGCCTTGCCCGCCTCTGACTTCAGGTCGACCAGCAAGTTGCGCTTGTTGCGGTTGTACATTGGAAAGTAGCCCGAGCCGGAACCCAGCAGCTTGCGGGTCGCATCGCCCTTCACAGGCTCCACCTTGATTACGTCAGCGCCCATATCGGCCAGCATGAGGCCCGCGGCCGGGCCCATGACCATATGGGTGAATTCAACAACTTTAATGCCCTTCAGGGGCAGGGTTTCGCTCATGGTTATGCCTTTTTTTATGCCTACTAGCGGCCAAATTCCTATAAAATCTGCAGCCTCCGGTCGATGAAGGCGCGCAAACTCCTCGTAATCAAAGGGTTTTAATCGCAAGCCGCCCGCAGAACGCACGACAAACTTGCGGTGACCTTATTAATTGAGCGAATTATCGCCCAGCACGGGGCATATTGGAAATAGCCGCGTGCCTGGGGACAGCAATAAAGGAATCAGACAATGAACAGCATCGACCATTCAGGGTTGGACGTTTTAATCAGTGAAGTGGGCCCGCGTGATGGCCTGCAGAGCATTCAGGCCATCATGCCCACTGAGGCAAAAAAGGCGTGGATTAAAGCTGAAGCCGATGCCGGCGTGCCCGAGATTGAAGTGGGCTCATTTGTGCCACCCAAGCTCATGCCGCAACTTGCCGATACCGCAGAAATCGTTGCCTACGCCCGCACTATTCCGGGCTTGCAGGTGGCGGCTCTGGTGCCGAACTTCCGCGGCGCTGAAAATGCCATTAAGGCCGGTGCCCATAAAATTTCGCTGCCACTCTCGGTGAGCGAAACCCACAGCCAGCGCAACTTGAATCGCACCCATGAGCAGGTGTTTGGGGAAATTGCCAAGGTTGTGGCACTCATTGGTTCGCTGCCTGAAGATCAGCGCCCCGGTTTCGAAGGCAGCCTGTCCACCGCATTCGGTTGCAGTATTGAAGGCGTGGTTAAGCAGGACAAGGTTGTTGACATTGCGGCGCGACTGATGGCGCTCGGCTGCGATGAGGTCGGTCTTTCTGACACCACGGGCTCTGCCAACCCTGCCCAGCTGCGCAACATGATTCGCGCCGTTAAAGCCGTGGTCGGCGACGGCAACCTTGCCGCCGTGCACCTGCATAACACCCGCGGCTTGGGTTTGGCCAACGCGCTGGTTGCACTGGAAGAAAATATCTTCACCTTCGACGCATCGCTCGGCGGCCTCGGCGGCTGCCCGGCTGCGCCCGGGGCTTCAGGCAACATAGTGACCGAAGACTTGGTCTTTATGTTCGATGCTATGGGCATTAAAACCGGCATTGAGCTCGACAAACTCATGCAGGTTCGCGAGATTGTCCGCAAGGCCTTACCCAACGAAGAACTCTACGGTTTCACCCCGGATGCCGGCTACCCGAAAGGCTACGCAGCAGGCAAAGGCTGGGGCCTGTAACTTACCCATAATCCGCACAGACCTTGTGGCAGCGTTGCCGGTCCGACTCCGGTACCCCGGCGGGTTTAAAGAAGCACAAGGCACCGAGTGCTTAAGCTGCCGGTGCCTTATGCGTTATTTGGTTTTAAACTGAATATCGAGTTGCAGCGTGTTGACATCGAACGGGTTAGACGTGTCCGGGTTGCCACTTTCAACACCATTGCTGTCTTTGCGCTCAGTGTCAAAGTACGTCAGCTGAATGTAAGATTGCTTGGCCAGCCCGTACTGCACAGCACCAACCCAACCCTTCGAGTCGGTGCCACCCCCACCAAAATCAGAGTCCGTGAGCAGACCCAGCACGGCATCGGCATCTTTATCCTGATAGCTCAGCTTGACCACCCAATCGTTGAAGCCGCCAGACTTGCCCAAATACACACCAAGAGCATAAGCGGTATCCAATTTCTTGCCTTGTGAAGGACCCGATGGGACAGGCTTGGCATCAAGGTTTTGTATATAGTCTGCGAA
>JAQWPD010000081.1 GCA_029245525.1 Gammaproteobacteria bacterium
GTGGTAGATCGCAATGGCATTGGGTTGTAGGGCGACCTGCTGTTCAAACAGTCCGTGGATGGTGCCATCAGTAGGGTAGTCGAAACGGGTGTTGTTCCATTCGACGAGCAGTTGATGCCTTTCAGCATCACTGAGCATGTCGTAGCTGCCAATAGACTGATCGGGGTTAGCTGCAATGCCTTCAAGTAAGCGCTCAAAATGATCCATCATGCGTTCGATGGTTGTGTGCTCAAATAGATCTAAGTTGTACTCAAACTCGGCCGCAATGCCTTCGCCGGTCTCAATTGTAGCAATCGTTAAATCAAACTTTGCGGTGCCATAATCAAAATCGAGATACTCTGTTTTTAAATCGGCAAATCCGCCACCTTCATTAGGCGCATTTTGCAGCATGAATAACACCTGGTAGATCGGTGTGTGACTCATGTTGCGTTCGGGTTGAATCTCCTCGACGAGCTTATCGAATGGCAGTGCCTGATGTGAATAAGCATCCAGAGCCGTATTCTTTGCCCGGTTGACGAGTTCACGGAAGTCCGGGTTACCGGATAGGTCGGTACGCATAACCAGATTATTAATAAAGAAGCCGATCAGGCCTTCAAGCTCGGTTCTGTCCCGTCCGGCAATCGGGGTGCCAACCACGATGTCCTCTTGGCCGGTATAACGTGACAGCAGCAGGTCGGCTGCGGCCAACAGCACCATGAATAATGTGCCGCCTTCCGCTTTGGCGAGTTCGTTGAGTTTTTTGCTAATCTCACTTGAGAAATGGCGCTGTACGCGTCCGCCACGGTTGGCGGGTATCGCCGGTCGCGTTTTGTCGGTGGGCAGTTCCAATACTTCCGGAGCACCGGCCAGATTGTTGCACCAAAAATCGAGCTGGCGCTGCAGTTCATCGTCCTTCAGCCAATTTTGCTCCCACCACGCATAGTCGGAAAATTGCAGTGGCAGTCCCGGGAGCTCCGTTGTTTGATTCTTGCAGCGTGCGCTGTAGAAGGTGACCAGTTCGCGACCTATGACATCGAGTGACCATGCATCAGAGATGATGTGATGCATCAGTATGAACAAGACTTGATCCGTCGGGCTTACCTGAAGCAGATGCATTCGTATTAACGGACCGTCTGCTAGGTCAAAAGCATTGCGGTTGAGTTCTTCGAGTTTGTCACGAAGCGAAGCATCATCAGCAGCACTCATGTCGATAGCGTTAACAGCTAGTGTTAGCTTCGGCTCGATAACGATTATCGGCGCATCGTTGCTGTCGATAGAAAAGCGGGTACGCAGTGCTTCGTGCCTGGCAATCAGGTCATTGAATGCTGCTTCGAGAGCCTGAACGTTCAGTTCGCCACGCAAGCGCACTACAAAAGGAATGTTGTAGACGTTATTCCCTGGCTCTAATTGATCCAAAAACCATAAACGCTGTTGTGCAAATGATGGCGTGAGTTCAGCGCCATCAGGGGCTTTGGTTAGCGCGGGTGCCGGCTGATGCTGTGCGCTGCCTGCAGTGCTCAGAAACTCTATAAGGTCTGTCTTGCTGGCTTTGATCTCAAGCTGTAGTTCTTTAGTGAGAGCGCCCTTGGGTGCCTTTATCTTAAGGTCACCATCGACAAGACGGACACGGACACCCAGATCATGGAGTTTGTTGATTAGAGCGGCAGCGCTCATATTTCAAACTCCTCAAGATCATCGTCGTTATCCATGTCGTCAGTACCAAGCTGATTCACCGTAAGTTTTAGCGCTGAAATTTGTTCGCTTAATCCTGCAACCGTTGGGCTGCGGAATATGTATTTTAGAGGCAGTTCGAGTTCGAATATATCCCGTATTCTCGATACTAGCTGTGTCGCGAGCAGTGAATGTCCACCCA
>JAQWPD010000085.1 GCA_029245525.1 Gammaproteobacteria bacterium
GCCGTTGCAGTAGCAACAAAGCCCATCGCATCTCCTTCAGTTATTGCAATATTGAAATGCTGATAGGTCGATATATCATTCATCCCTAACCCTGGCGGGGTGTCCGTTGTTTCGCCGATTAGGTTAGTGGTGTAGGTATTATTCTGCAGGTAATGTTTCTCCTGCGCAGAGGCTACCCTTAGCAGGGTTGTTTTTGCATCGACCCTGTTGGCTTTGAGTGTGTAGTTGCGGTAGGAAGGCACTGCAATAGACATGAGAATGCCGATCATAATAACCACGACCATTAACTCAACCAGGGTTGCACCCGATGCCCTGTTGGAGAATTCGGCATTTTGATAATTCATGGTCTACAGTCCTTCCTCGGTCCAATAGGTTCGCTTTGGCGGCGGTGATTCCACATTTAGCGGGCAACCGAGGCCAGCACAAGCAAAGCTCTCACTTTGTTCCTTCGTGGAGCCATCAGGGTTGGTAATGGTTACTGTTTCTGTCATCAGATACACCGGAGAAGCGATGCCACCAAACTTTAGATCTGTCGCATAGTCACTAAAGTCATCGTAATCCTCAGACTCTGCAATCACATCGCCGTTAATTACAGGACGACCCCATGACAAGTTGATAGCATACAGTCTGTTGCTGCCTTTGCCCGCAGTGCAGGAATCAGCTGCTCCACCCGGTGCGAACGAAGAAAAGTAAACCACGCCATTAATGGTGAGGCTTTTACCCAGAACCTTTTCACCTGAAGCAAGGTTCATGCTCAAGCGCCAACCTGGAGAGCTTGCTGATACAGGGATAATGGGCTTGCTTGTGATGTCGGTTAACTGGCTGCGTACCACCGGATTATCATAGGTTGAATCATCCGATAGGATTGGCGTGAAGGGCTTGAAATCACGGATTGAGTAAAACTCTTCATCGATAACGCGATCCAATGGGTGAGCGCGATAGCCTGAGCCAATATTAAGTGCAAAGTACCTTGTTTCACCGTTGGCATCTTCAACCAGGTCAACCTGATTATAGAATCGGCGTAGGTCAGCTGTTGCGGGC
This sequence comes from Gammaproteobacteria bacterium, assembly GCA_029245525.1. GTDB lineage: Bacteria > Pseudomonadota > Gammaproteobacteria > Steroidobacterales > JABIQA01. Next base: position 1,042 of record JAQWPD010000085.1, read on the forward strand.
GTGCCGCCCAAGTCTGCACCACCTAAGGTGGCAAGTATTCCGCCACTGGCGAAAGTGGATAGAGAGTTGCCGTTAAAGAAGTCCATGCGCCACACACGACCACCAGTATCAGCAACATAGAGACGGTCAAGCAGACCATCACGATTAGTATCGATGACCAATGGAGGTGCGGGAATTGAATGCTGCATATCCAGAACCAGATCATGCTCTGTGCTGTTATTGCCCGCGCTCCAAACCTTTTCACCGGTGAGTAAATCAACCATGTACACGGCATTGCCTACCGTATCTGTGGAATAGGCGTTGGTGTCCTGAATATCATCGTAGCCACCACCGAAAATGGCAACAGCCGTTTCAGAACCAGAACCCATTTTTATGAAGCCCATTTGTGGAAGAGACCACGTCTGACCGATGCCCGGAAACTCGCCTGCAGGGTCATCGTCAATCTCCCAAAGCTTTATCGGGTTGCTCTTGTCGGTAATGTCGAGTGCAAAATAGCTGGAGCCACCGCGACGCATACCAAATACCATAATGGCCCGTTCGCCGGCGCCGGTGAACCCAGGTAGACCGTCATCATTCAGAACATAGACGATGGGCTGACCATCCAGCATATAGGTTTTGATGGCGGTAACTTCATCGCTGTACATCTCAAGCATGCGGTCAAGCAGCGACTCTGGGATATACGACCAGAGTTCTTCGCCGGTATCGGCCTGAATGGCATGCAGGTAACCATCATTGGTAGTGATGTAGACAATGATATCTGGATTATTTTCACTCAGTCCGTATGCCACAGGAGTCGGTCGCACGTGCAGAGGATCACCCATCTGGCGACGAGTATCATTTATTATGGGCCCGCTGGGATCTTGGTTGTCGTTTGAATCTTGGTAGTCCTCGCCATTGAGCCAGTTTATGAGCACTTCACGCCACAAAACTGTCGATCCGTTAATATCAGTTGTACCTGAGGGTTCACCAAAAATACCCGCCGTGAGATTGGTGTTATCAATAGCGATTTTGTTCTCGGTCGTAGCGATGTTGCCGCTGTTCAGATCGGTGTAAAGATTGCGCGCACTGTATTCCGGCAGCTGCTCTGCTGCGCCACCAACAACGACATCCTGACCATCGGGCCCTGTGCTCCAGAAGCTCCATGCGTTGTCCTTAAAGAAACCGCTTTCTGAATTAACCGCAGTCTCGCCATCAAGGCCCACGAATTCACCACCGGTGAAGGCGTAACGTTTGAGGTTGCCAGGCCAATGAACAGAGGAGGAAGGCTGGAACAAGCTGGTGTATACCGTGTTTAGTGTTTCGGTTCTATTAAACGAATTGACCGGTACCGCAGGCGCGGTAAAGGTGGTGGAATCTTTTAAGATTTCGACCACAATTTTGGTGAGCGTTTCAGAAAGCTCAGCGGTGTCATCGGCACGGAAGTATTTGCCGCCACCTTTACTGGCGGTATCTGCTAATAACGGCAGATCGATATTAAAACCAATGGTGTAGGTATTGATCGGCTGCCCATTCGTGAGAATGGGTGTGTTGGCGTAGTATTCCGCCAGTTCATCCAGACACTTGCCGTTACTATTGTTGTGGTCATCGACACAGGATGTGCCAATCATGTTCTCTATATCCGAGATAGAGCCTGTGTCTTTGGTAGGCTCACCATCGGTCAGATAAACAACGTAGTTTTTCTGGCACAGAAACTCAACCGGGCTCTCATACTGCGAAGAGTTTATATCATTGCCGGTGCGCGACTCGGCAACGCTATCGTATTCATAGCCATCGCCGTATCGAACGTTATCGCCGTACATGTATCTACCGAACTCATAGAATGTTTCAGCGAGAGGCGTCCAGCCGTCATCGGTTAGGCTCGAAACCGCGGCGTTCATATCTGCGCCATTGGTTGCAATATCCTCAATATCGATGAGCACAGGACCGCCAGCATAGTTGTTAAAGCGCATTAGGCCTACCTTGACGTCCTGCAAGGTGTCGAGCAGGTTAATAACCACATCCTGCACTGTTTCAAGGCGTGTTTTAGCTTGCGTGACGTCGTTGGTCCAGTTCAGGACATTGCCAGACCAAAGGTAGTAGCTATTACTAAAATTAGGCTGATTTTGTTTCTGCGTTGAGTACGGCCCATTGTTGCCATTGCGGGCATACTTATCATCATTTAGATTTTCGCCATCGGGGGTACGACCGTTGTTGTCTCTCTGGTCATCTTCGCAGTCGACTATAGAGGGGATATTCCCACTGTTGCGTAACTTCCTCCATTTTTTCTTATTGGCCTTCCAGTATAAAAGTTTACCTTCATAAAGTTGGCCGCTATCGAACATCGTTTCGGCAGCAAAGCAGTTGTTCAGGCTGCGTTGAAAGCGTCTTGGATTGGATGCGCCGCAATTGGGTGGGTTACTGGTTGTGGTGATATAGATGGTGTCCACATCGCAGGCGCCGTTTTCATAGCGCGTGTCTTTATCGTAGTTAGCCTGCGTTTGCACTTCAGTGCCCATACTGCCCGAGGTATCGATGATGAACATGATGTTCGGAAGCACGCCACCGTCTTCATCCGGATCTTCACCAGCAACAAAGATTTCAACGTCGTCGGCCAGCACAGGCACGCCTGCTGAGAACAGCGCAAGCGTTGCGCTAATGACAGCCCAGGTTAATTGCTTCCGCGCTTTATTCATGATCATTTCCTCACATTACCGGCCAGGCTGCCAGGCCGGGCTCTTTTTTTGCTTGGCGGGTCCGCTGTTGACGGGTTTTTGCTGGGCGGCACCGCGTGCAACAGGTTTTTGGCTAATAAGTCGTGCTTCAGTGACGGTCTGGGTATCGATTTGATAAAAGACCATGACCATGGCATCACGGTTGTCGATAAGTCGCATTGCTTTGGCAAAGTCAGCAAGGCTTACGCTCTCGCTATTGCCGGATTGGTCACGAATAACAAAGTTGGTGGTATCGGCGGATGTTTTTAAGCGCAGGCGGTCGCATTCATCACACTGTTTCACAGTAAGTGAACCATTCTCGCCGCTTGGCAGCGTGATCATCGCTGCATCCAGCTCGAGTCCCTCGTGGGTCTCGATGAGTGTGGCTTGTGCGGTTACGGATAAACCGCATAAGCCTGTAATTAACATAAACGCCGCGATGGCCCTCTTAAATGTTTTGCTGGTATTTTTCATTAAGTTCTCCGCAGGCATTTATTAATTGGCGCGACAGACATACCAACCCTGAGTGTGGGTGGCTGTGCCGCCGCGGGCATCCGTGGTGCCTGTTGACTCTGCAACAAAGTGAAATGCCGCAGTGGAGCCCCATGAGTTGCCTTTCCCCGGGTCTGCGGGGCAGTTATCGATGTATTCCACAAAACGGTTTGATGTACTGCGCGTGCCGCCCATGCTGACGATTGGTTCATTCACAATATCGCAGGCCCCCGGATTTAGATCATTAATGCATGACGAGTCATCCAATGCCCGCGCCAAAAAGGTGTCATTGGCATTTTCGGCCAACTGGAAAGCATTGCTCGCTACCTTTGCGTTCCCGGCCATGGTCATTTGCAGTCGTGAAGTGCTCATAACAGATATCGATAGCAGCGTTAGCACGGTTAGCATCACCAGTGATGTAACAAGTGCTGCGCCCCTTACTGTTTTATGCTGATGTAATCTATTCATAGACGGTTGCATCCGTAAACTCAGCTCCGTGAGTTTCTTAAGAAAATAGTCTTGCTGCCTTCGATGCGCCGATACGCATCCTGGGGTTGATAAGTTGTGCCATCGGGACGCGTATAGGTTTTGTTATCTTCCAGGCCCAGTTCTTCATACTCGGCGCGAATAAGCATCCAGACGCGGACAGCGATAACCTTACTGTCGGCATTAAAGGTGCCATCAACCGGATCGATATAGCGGTTTACCGAGCCATCGCCATTCAGGTCAAGGCCTAGCTGAATTTGCATGTCTTCAACACCGGCGATGATTTCCTCATCAATTAGGGTTGTGCCTTGCAGTGTCCGGCGCCGCAGAGAGGGTGTATCGGCTACGTTATTTGATGTTTGAGCGACATAATAGGTGTTGAAGACATAGTCAAAGGTGCCGTCAATATCAACTTCATTGACGAAGCCTGTCGGTTCTGCGCCATTAGAAAACAGATGGCTGGCATTGCGGTTGCTTTTGATTTGTACCGTATCGCCGGTTAGCGGGCGGGTGGCAGCAGAGCTGCGACGAATTTCCAGTATGTCGCTATCTGGCTGAATACCGTTACCAAAAGCACCGCAGTTGGCCGCTTTTCTTGCATTAGCCGCAACATTATCGCTGTTGCTGGCCTGAATATTGTCTCTGGCGGTGATACCGACATAGGTGTCCAGCACCCATTCGCTGACATTGGCACCCTCGCAGGTGATGACTATTTCATCGCTCTGGATTGATCCACTGCCGTTATGCAAGCCCCAGTAACCGGATAGGCGCACATCGGGCTCAAGCGTATCGAACGCGAACCTCAGGTTTTCCTGAATACGCGATGTGCCTTCTATTGTTTTAAACGAGTACGCGCCCTGCGTGTAGACAGTAGCGGCGCCCAGAATGAGAAACATCCCGATAGCCATGCTGACCAGCGCTTCAACCAGCGTAAAACCCAGCTGTTGTTGAGGGCAACGTCTCATAGCTCTACCAGCAGAGTATAAGTTAGCGGTTCCGGAAAGCCGGCTTCCGGCCAGCTCAGGTCAATGGTGTAGATTGTTGTTGCGCCTCCGGCACCAAGGTCAACCGTGACGGTGCCATCAGCGTCTGGCGGCAGGTGCTCTGAAATCTCAGTCTCCCAATTGGCTTTGTCTTCTTGGGCAATCTGTTCAGCCGAACACGTATTATTAACGTTTTGGCAGACGTTGTCTGAACCTGCATCGGCATAAGCTATGCCGCCGGCCGGGTTCGAGCGTATCCGATCTGCCATGTCTGCAGCCAAATAAACAGCCGTTGTTCGGTACACTGCGGTGCGGCCTGATTTAAGCCCATCGAAAAAGAGCGCGCCAATGCCGAGCATGCCTATAGACAAGACGAGCAGTGAAACCACTGCTTCTAGCAATGTAAACCCGCGCGATCGTATTAGGTTTTTTTGCGTGCCGTACACAGATCAGGTCCCCATGTAGCCGCAGCCACCCAAAGGATTGTTCTCGTGTTCAAGAGCAACTCCCGTGCGGTGCATTTGTGGACGCCCTGTCGGACCAATATTGATCCAGCGGCCGGCTGAAATACCGCCGCCGGTCTCTTTGACTCCCCGGTCATCACATAACTGCAGATTGAATACGGCGTTGTTGCCGTTAAGCTCCTGAATTGGATAGCCGGTAGGCGCAAACACGATAAACTGCGGACTGTCGATAATGCCATTGGCATCGCCCGCGCGCAGGTCCATGCTTTCATTTATTGCCTGATGGCTCTGTAAAACAATATCGCCATTGCCGCTATCAATGCTTAGGTTTGGCACACCATCGATATCGGCATCAATGAAGACTATCCAGCCTTCGTCAAATGAGGCGTTCGGGTCGCAGCTGGGATCGATGGCGTCCCAATCTGGGCTGGGGCAAATTGACACAAAAGAGTTGCGTTTTATTGCTTCTGTTCTGGCGAGATGGAGGGCGATGTTGGCTTCGTTGACTGATGCAGCTATGCGGTTGTTGGCAACAAATTCGGAGAACTGCGGAGCGCCGATAGACAGCAGAACAGACACCACAAAGAGCGTCACTACGAGTTCTATTAGGCTAAGACCTTTTTGTGATGTTCGCATGCCGTGCAAACCTGCGTTATAGCTAGCTTTCGAACCTAAATTATAAGCCACGCTAGAGTGATAGAAGTGAGACTCGCATCACGTTTAATGCTGCCAGACGATGCGGGTGACATATTGTTAAAAGGATACCCTGATTGCGCGGCTCCAGTTCACTGATTGTGGTGTCTAAAGCGCTTCGTCAGCCACCCCTTTTATTTAACATAATTATATTATGTGCTTGTTACTATTGTATCTGCAAACGGTGAGATAGGTATTCCCTGCCAAAAGTTCCAATTACGCGCTTTCATTCGAAATATTGCGAATATCAGCCCCCAGACTCCGGTGAATTGACGAGCCACATCGCTCTACTCAGGCCGATTGCATTTGTGGGCGCTCGAAACAGTATGACGCGTTGCAAAAAATCAGTTTCGCCTCAACGAGCCTGTTATTCCATTGCGCGGGCTGCTGTTATCATAGCGGTGTTTAACCCGCTCAGGCTCCTAAAGCCTCTCTCGCTTGGCCGTCCTTCCGCTGGGGTTTTAGGTCAGGGAAAAATTGATTGCATCGGCTAAACCATAGGATCCCGCTCCGATGCGGACTGCGGTTTTATCGGAACTGCCGGCCGAATCTGCTAAAGTGCGCCGACCTATTTTTTTATTTTGCGCGAGAATTTTAATGACCACAGAAAATGAAGCGGAAGCCCCGCAGTTTGATACAGGCGACCTGTATCTTGAAGAAAGCTTTACTGACCGCAAAATTGGGACGATTCGCCGGATGACGCCCGTGACCGCTGACGGCGCTCCAGATCCCGCACGTAAGCCTATTTATATGGGTCAGGCGCAGGTGATGACGCCTGCGGGTGCGCTGCCATTATCATTTGAACTCGAGGCAGATACGTTGACAGAGGCTTGTGCTGGTTTTGGTGAAGCGGCTCAGAAATCAGTTGAGGAGACCACGGCACGATTGGAAGAAATGCGTCGTGAGCAGGCGTCTTCAATTTATGTTCCGGGTCAAGAGCAAGCCGCGCCCGGAAAAATTCAGTTTTAGGCAGGGTCTAGAGCAGGTAGTCGAGCTTAAGCAATACATATCCAATAGCGTCGATAACATCGCCCATGCGCTCGCCGGACGCATCAGCCACATCACCTGCTCCAGTGTTGGCAGTAAATTCCTGTTGCGGCTGTGTAAGCACCGCTAATTCCGCAGGCGAGAGCTTTTTGATGGCCCCTTCGACAATAGCCGACCAGCTTTGATGCAACGCAGATAGTACTTTTTAAGAGCGCGACTTTTATTTCACCTTCTAGCATCCCTCAGGCTAAATTTTTTTTGACTTTCGGTTACCGCATTTATGTCCGCATCAAGCTCTAAAAATGCCCGAACTGCGTTATTCGATTATTCGAAATATTGGGCTGAGTGCATGGGTGTTGCAGGAATTTTACCAACCAGCCGCGCTGAGATGGATGCCTTAGGTTGGGATTCCTGTGACGTTATTATTGTTACCGGCGACGCCTACGTTGATCATCCATCATTTGGTATGGCGGTTATAGGTCGTTTGCTTGAGGCGCAGGGATTCAGGGTTGGCATTATCGCGCAGCCCGACTGGCAATCGAAACAGGCGTTCATGCAGTTGGGTAAGCCGAATCTGTTTTTTGGTGTTACCGCCGGCAACATGGATTCAATGATCAATCGCTACACCGCCGACCGCAAACCGCGCTCCGATGATGCTTATACACCAGGCGGCCAAGGCGGTAAGCGTCCCGACCGGTCTTCAATTGTCTATAGCCAGCGATGCAAGGAGGCCTGGGCAGATATTCCGATTGTATTGGGTGGTATTGAAGGTTCCTTGCGCCGCATAGCCCACTATGATTATTGGCAGGATGAAGTGCGTCGTTCGGTGCTGCTCGATTCTGG
>JAQWPD010000004.1 GCA_029245525.1 Gammaproteobacteria bacterium
ATCTTCTTGTCGGCAACAGCTTCGCCAACACCCATATTCAGGGTGATTTTTGTTATCCGCGGCACTTCAGAAACATTGCTCAAGCCCAGCTTTTCTTTCAGCTGCGCTGCAACGGTGTCGCGATAGTAATCCTGTAACCTAGCCATAATACTGTCTCAGCCTGCTGTGTTTTTAGCCGTCAACCGTCTCGCCATTAGACTTAAAAACTCGAACTTTTTTACCGTCTTCTAAAGTAGTAATGCCCACCCGATCACCTTTACCCGTATCCGGATTAAACAGCATTACGTTAGAACGGTGCAGCGGCAATTCCTGCTCGATGATGCCACCCTGGACGCCCGCATTCGGATTGCCCTTGGTGTGCTTCTTTGCCAAATTCACGTTTTCAACAAAAATACGTTCTTCATCAATCATACGAACAACGGTGCCTCGGCGACCCTTGTCTTTACCTGCAATCACGATGACTTCATCGCCTGTTTTAATCTTGTTCATATCTCTAATTTCCCGATCAGACCTCTGAAACTCAGAGAACCTCCGGAGCCAGTGAAATAATTTTCATGAAGCTGCCGGTGCGAAGTTCACGAGTCACCGGGCCAAAAATGCGAGTGCCTATCGGCTCAAGACGAGCATTGAGCAAAACGGCTGCATTACCATCAAAACGAATGAGCGAACCATCAGACCTGCGCACACCCTTGCGAGTACGAACTACAACAGCGTTATAAACCTCGCCCTTCTTAACGCGGCCACGTGGAATCGCATCCTTAATACTGACCTTTATCACATCACCGATGCCGGCATAACGACGCTTAGAGCCGCCAAGAACCTTGATACACATCACACGACGTGCACCACTGTTGTCCGCTGCGTTTAGCATTGATTGCATTTGAATCATGAGTAATTTCCAGTAATGCCAGCGGCTCAGCCTGCGGCCCGTTCAACAATTTCAACCAACCGCCACGACTTACGCTTTGAGTACGGCCGGCACTCTGTGATAGCAACAATATCGCCAAGATTGCACTCATTCGCTTCATCATGAGCAAGCAACTTAGTGGTACGACGCAGGTACTTTCCATACAACGGATGCTTCACCTTGCGCTCAATAGTTACCGAAATGGTTTTATCCATGCCGGTACTAACTACTTTCGCGGTAATGGTACGAAGCTTTCCTGCTGATTCTGTTTTGTCAGTCATCACGCGGTCTCTTTCTTCTGTGCGGCGATTTCCTGCGCACGCAGCACTGTCTTAACACGAGCAATGTTCTTACGAACCTTGCGCATCTGATCGGGACGAGCATTTTGGCCTGTGGCCATTTGCATACGGAGATTGAACTGCTCCTTACGGAGAACAATCAACTCATCCAATAACTCGTCTTTCTTCTTGTCCTTCAATTCAGCGGCAATCATGAGAGCACCTGTCGGCTAACAAAAGTTGTCGCTATTGGAAGCTTAGCGGCAGCCAAACGGAAAGCTTCGCGAGCAACTTCTTCTTCAACGCCTTCCATTTCATAAAGCATACGACCGGGCTGAATCTGCGCAACCCAATATTCAACATTACCCTTGCCTTTACCCTGCCGCACTTCCAAGGGCTTTTTGGTGATTGGCTTATCTGGAAAAATTCGAATCCAAATCTTGCCGCCACGCTTAATCGATCGGGTCATCGCCCTACGAGCCGCCTCAATCTGGCGCGCCGTAATGCGGCCACGCCCGGTTGCTTTCAATCCAAACTCACCAAAGGAGACCGAACTACCGCGGATAGCAAGCCCACGGTTACGTCCCTTCATCTGCTTTCTAAATTTTGTTCTCTTCGGCTGGAGCATCTTACTTAGTCCTTATTGATCTTTAGCGTGCGCGCTGCTTTTCAGCGGTTTCTGGCGCTTCAGCTGTTACTGAATAATGCTCCAACAACTCACCCTTAAAGATCCAAACTTTCACACCGATAATGCCGTAGGTTGTTAAAGCCTCAGCAAACCCATAATCAATATCAGCACGCAATGTATGCAAAGGCACACGCCCTTCCCTATACCACTCAGAACGTGCAATCTCTGCGCCATTAAGACGACCGCCGACTTTAACTTTAATGCCACCGGCACCAAGTCGCATTGCGTTAGTAACAGAGCGTTTCATTGCGCGACGGAACATCACACGACGCTCCAATTGCTGCGCAATTCCTTCAGCCACCAACTGAGCATCAAGTTCAGGCTTACGGATTTCACTAATGTTTATTCGCACATCAGCAACCGGAGTACCCGTCAATTCAGATAAAGCAGCACGAAGCTTCTCGATATCCTCTCCCTTTTTGCCGATAACGACACCAGGGCGAGCGGTGTGAATAGTCACATTGATCTTATTCACCGGGCGCTCAATCTGAATCTTCGCAACAGAAGCCTCTTTCAGCTTCTCCTTCAGGTACTCGCGAATCTGAAAATCCGAATGAACAAATTGCGCGTAGGTCCGGCTATTTGCGTACCAGCGTGAAGTCCAGTCTTTAGTAATACCCAGACGGATACCAATTGGATGTACTTTCTGACCCATTCCGAATCCTTACTCGTCAGCTACTTGAACAGTAATATGACTGTTACGTTTGATAATACGGGTGCCGCGACCTTTCGCACGCGCACGAAAGCGGCGCAAACCCGGACCTTCGTCAACATAAATGCTGGCGATTTTTAATTCATCAATATCAGCGCCATGATTGTGCTCAGCATTTGCAATAGCAGACTCAAGAACCTGCTTAACTATTGCCGCACTTTTGTTTGGCATAAACGCTAAATCCTGCAATGCCCTCGCAACCGGCTTGCCACGAACCATGTCTGCCGCAAGCCGACACTTCTGCGCAGAGATCCCTGCGTAACGTAATTTTGCTGAAACTCGCATGCTACTCGCTCTCTATTTTACCTTACGGTCGGCAACGTGGCCTTTATATGTTCTGGTTCCAGAAAACTCGCCCAGCTTGTGACCCACCATATCCTCAGAGACCAGCACTGGAATGTGGTCGCGGCCGTTATGCACCGCCAAAGTCAAACCGATCATCTCCGGAACAATCATCGACCGTCGTGACCACGTTTTAATCGGACGGCGATTATTCGCCTCAGCTGCTGCTCTAACTTTCTTCAGCAACGAGTTATCGATAAATGGACCTTTCTTAATTGATCTTGGCACGTCTACACTCTCCGCCTAAGTGGCCGATTACTTCTTATTACGACGGCGGACAATCATGCCATCGGTACGTTTATTGTTACGGGTCTTCTTACCCTTGGTCGGTGTACCCCAAGGAGACACGGGATGACGGCCACCCGAAGTACGACCCTCGCCACCACCATGCGGGTGATCTACCGGATTCATTGCTACACCACGAACCGTGGGACGAACGCCACGCCAACGCTTAGCACCAGCCTTACCGAGCTTCCGAAGGTTGTGCTCACCATGGCCAACCTCGCCGACAGTCGCACGACAATCAATGTGAATCTTTCGCATTTCTCCAGAACGAAGCCGCAATGTAGCGTAGGCACCCTCGCGGGCGGCAATCTGAGCAGTTCCGCCGGCAGACCGAATCAACTGCGCGCCTTTACCGGGTTTCAGTTCGATACAATGAACCAAGGTACCAACCGGTATATTGCGCAACGCCAATGCATTACCAGCCTTAATAGGCGCTTCCGCACCCGATTCAACGGGATCGCCCTGCTGCACGCCCTTGGGCGCAATAATGTAACGACGCTCGCCATCAGGATAAAGAACCAGCGCCAGATGCGCACTGCGATTAGGGTCGTACTCAATGCGCTCTACACGACCAATAAGGCCGTCCTTATCACGCTTAAAATCCACTGTCCGATAACGACGCTTATGACCACCGCCAATATGACGAGTGGTGATGCGACCCTTGTTATTCCGCCCGCCTGACTTAGCCAGCTTGGAGACTAACGCAGAATGCGGCGCACCTTTGTACAAGTCTGGAGTGTTCACTTTTACTACAAAGCGACGCCCAGGAGATGTTGGTTTTAACTGTTGCAATGCCATCGTTTAAATCTCGTTAACCTTACTCAGCACCGATAAAGTCGATGTCTTGACCTTCAGCCAAAGTAACGTAAGCCTTTTTCCAGTCTTTACGCCTACCCTTGGTCTGACCGAAGCGCTTAGCCTTGCCCTTCATGTTCGTTACCTGAACACCTTCGACTTTGACTTCGAACATCAACTCAACGGCCTGCTTAATTTCGGCCTTGGTTGAATCCACGCGAACCTTGAACGTAACTTGGTTGTGCTTGTCAGAGACGTTGCTTGTCTTCTCAGAAACATGCGGGCCAACCAGCACGTTAATCAATCTTTCTTGATTCAGCGCATTGCTCATGACAAACGCTCCTCAAGGCCTTTAACAGCATCTATTGTTGCCACAACTTTCTCGAAACGAATCAGGCTTACGGGGTTAATCTCCCGCAGGTCCAAAACATCAACATATTGGAGATTGCGCGAAGCAAGGCATAGATTCTCGTCATAGCTCTTTACAAAAAACAAAACACTGTCACCGACATCCAGCTCTTTAACTTTACCAACCAGCTCTTTCGTCTTCGGTGTTTTTAACGTCAGACTATCAACCAGAATCAAGCGATCCTGACGAATCAACTCGGACAACACTGAACGCATCGCTGCGCGATACATCTTCTTATTAACTTTCTGCTCATAATCACGCGGACGAGCAGCAAATGCGCGGCCACCGCCAACCCATATAGGGCTGCGGCTAGTACCAGCACGGGCCCGACCTGTTCCCTTTTGGCGCCATGGCTTTGCGCCGCCGCCACGAACGTCAGACCGCGTTTTCTGCTGCTTCGTACCCTGACGGGCTTTAGCCAGAAATGCTCTAACAACCTGGTGAACCAGGCCCTCATTAAATTCGGCTGCGAAAGTTGCATCTGCAACATCAATATCACTGCCGCCTGTTTGAACTGTAAGTTTCATAGCTCAGCCCAAGAACCCTTAGGTTTTTGCCTTCACAGAAGGCTTTACGAAAAGACGACCACCGGCATGACCGGGTACCGCGCCTTTGACCAAAATTAAATTACGATCAGCATCAACACGAACAACTTCAAGACTCTGAACAGTGCGATTTACACCGCCCATACGACCTGCCATCTTCTTGCCCTTAAACACGCGACCTGGCGACTGGTTCTGACCAATCGATCCAGGCGCACGATGCGACACTGAGTTACCGTGGGTGGCATCTTGCATGCTGAAGTTATGGCGCTTAATAACACCGGCGTAACCCTTACCAATACTTGTGCCGGAAACATCAACCTTCTGGCCAGCCTCAAAACGACCAACCGTGAGCTCAGCGCCAACTTCGATTTCTGCAAGCTCGGCATCTTCGGCGCGAAACTCCCAGAGACCTTCGCCAATTTCTGCACCAACCGACGCAAACTGGCCTGCATCTGGCTTAGAAACCCGAGAAGGCTTTTTGCTGCCGGTTGTAACCTGCAGACCGACATAACCGTCTGAATCTGTCGACCGGACACGAGTTACCCGATTTGGTAAAGCTTCAATAACGGTAACCGGAATGGAAACACCATCCTCGGTAAACACGCGGGTCATACCGCATTTCCGCCCAACAAGACCAATGGCCATAGTCCTACCCTTAAAGTAAGTCTGCACCCCACTCAAAACAAACGCGGGATACGCAATAAAAAACCGTGTACAAAATAAAAGATTCAGCCGACCCCTCTAAGCAGCTAGCTGCTCAGATGAGACTGCAAAACCTAGTAAATCCCTACCCGGCAGATTTCGTACTGATCTTGCCCGGCACCACAACAGGCCCGACAACGGCAAAAAAAACCGTTCAGGCCCGAAACAGCCAGTAATTATAACTGGGATTCCGCTTAACTTCTAGCGAATTCCTGAGAGTTTCCTCAGCAATTTCTAGTTTAATTTAATCTGAACATCCACACCGGCTGGTAATTCCAGCTTCATCAGCGCATCAACGGTTTTGTCTGTGGGCTGAAGGATATCCATCAAACGCTTGTGGGTCCGCAATTCATACTGGTCCCGGGCGTCTTTGTTGACATGTGGGGAGATCAAAACGGTAAACCGCTCCATCTTGGTAGGCAATGGCACAGGCCCTTTAACCTGCGCACCAGTCCGCTTCGCTGTTTCAACGATTTCACGCGCCGAACTATCGATCAATCTATGATCAAAAGCCTTCAGACGGATGCGAATGTTTTGGTTTTCTGCCACTTTCTACCTCACTTGCCAGCCCCAAATACTTGCCCATGAACTACCCGGTCTATGCTGCACCGGACCCATATGGACTCGCGTCGGGGACTTGCCAACTTCTATCATTAGTCGAAATTACTCAATAATTTTTGCAACAACCCCGGCGCCTACGGTTCGTCCACCTTCGCGAATTGCGAAACGCAGACCGTCTTCCATAGCAATCGGAGCAATTAACTCGACCTTCATCTGAACATTGTCACCAGGCATGACCATC
>JAQWPD010000006.1 GCA_029245525.1 Gammaproteobacteria bacterium
AATTACTCAATAATTTTTGCAACAACCCCGGCGCCTACGGTTCGTCCACCTTCGCGAATTGCGAAACGCAGACCGTCTTCCATAGCAATCGGAGCAATTAACTCGACCTTCATCTGAACATTGTCACCAGGCATGACCATCTCAACGCCTTCTGGCAACTCACAAGCGCCCGTCACATCAGTTGTACGGAAGTAAAACTGCGGACGATAGCCCTTAAAGAATGGCGTATGACGGCCGCCCTCTTCTTTTGTCAAAATGTAGATCTCTGCTTCAAACTTAGTATGCGGTGTAATGGATCCCGGCTTCGCCAGAACCTGACCACGCTCAACGTCATCGCGCTTCGTGCCACGCAGAAGAATACCAACGTTATCGCCAGCCTCACCCTGATCAAGCAACTTACGGAACATCTCAACGCCCGTGCAAGTGGTCATCTGAGTGTCCTTAACACCAACGATAGCGATTTCATCGCCAACGTTTACAACACCGCGCTCGATACGACCGGTTACTACAGTACCGCGGCCAGAAATTGAGAAAACATCCTCAACCGGCATCAGGAATGCGCCCTCTACAGCACGCTCGGGCAAAGGAATCCAAGTATCCAGAGCCTCAACCAGCTTTATCACTGACGGTGCGCCAATATCGCTCTGATCGCCTTCCAGCGCCTTCAGTGCTGAACCGGTAACCAGCGGTGTGTCATCACCAGGAAACTCATACATAGAGAGCAGATCACGCACTTCCATCTCGACCAGTTCCAACAACTCGGCATCATCAACCATGTCCGCTTTGTTCAGGTACACCACGATGTAAGGCACACCAACCTGACGAGCCAAAAGGATATGCTCACGAGTCTGAGGCATTGGGCCATCGGCTGCTGAACAAACCAAAATGGCTCCGTCCATCTGCGCAGCACCTGTGATCATGTTCTTCACGTAATCAGCATGGCCCGGACAATCAACGTGTGCGTAATGTCGCGTTGGGCTTTCGTATTCGACATGCGCCGTCGCAATCGTAATTCCGCGCTCACGTTCTTCAGGGGCATTATCGATGTCAGCAAAATCCTTGGTCGCACCGCCATTCTCTTCGGCCATAACTTTAGTCAAAGCCGCTGTCAGCGTTGTCTTACCGTGATCAACGTGACCAATGGTGCCCACGTTTACGTGAGGCTTATTACGCTCAAACTTCTCTTTAGCCATCGAATCGATCTCCAGATCTTTTATTTATTGCCGGTGGCGACCGACATATTCCACTTTATGCTTGCAACCCATAAAACCAAAAACGTCCAACTATGGAGCCCACGACGAGAATTGAACTCGTGACCTCTTCCTTACCAAGGAAGTGCTCTACCCCTGAGCTACGTGGGCCAAACTTAAACACGCCGCCCTTAGTCTCTATCTATCCGTTCATCCACACACCGCAGATATGGAGCGGGTGATGGGGATCGAACCCACATCATCAGCTTGGAAGGCTGAGGTTCTACCATTGAACTACACCCGCTTTTCAAGCACAGAGTCAGCCAGCTAGCAGCGATACCTCAAAGCGCTTCCAAACACTCCCAAATTGGCAAGCACATCGACCCAGTCATAGAACACAAGGCCTTCGATAGCGCAAAAACCAACAAGGCATACACAAACACACAAGGGCAGGGAAGCCTGTCTGACGCAAAGTCTAGACTCCCTGCTCTCTCTAAATTGTCTGCGGAGCGCAACCAAAATGGCTGTCGCTATCCGCGCCACGCCGCCTCATAATACTTAGTAAGCGACTGAAAAACATCTCATTTTCTAAGAGACGCCCCGTTTCGATTAAGAAGTGGTGGAGGGAGCAGGATTCGAACCTACGAAGGCGTAGCCAGCAGATTTACAGTCTGCCCCCGTTGACCGCTTGGGTATCCCTCCGAGATGCGAGCAGGGCATTCTCTGGGTTTGCCATGCGCATGTCAACAGTCTCACAGAAGGAAACAGCGGGTTTTTGGCAATTCAATGAGCGGAACGGACCGGCCCACATAATTGATGCTCAACAACACAGCGGCGGAACCCATGCAGCGGAACCTTCGGGCACCTTTGACTGTATATTGCTACGCAGCAGAGGCATCAACACCCCTGACCGCACTTGCCATCAGATCCGGAGAATAAGGTCTAAAATAGTTGGCGGAGACACTCGGGGAAGAGCACAGGACTGCTGCCACCGCGCAATCCGTCAGTTGAAATGGTGCCGGAAGAGGGACTTGAACCCCCAACCTACCGCTTACAAGGCGGTTGCTCTACCAATTGAGCCATTCCGGCATCACACCAAACCAGGGAAGGCGCAAACCATCCCCGAACCGCGGCATTCTAATGAAATCTTAGGCTCCTGAGCAATAGGAGAAACAGAATTAACACAAACCACACAATGCGCCCCGCAAAATTTTCGGCCATTGGGGCAAAAAATAACAATAAAATCAGATATTTATATATTACAGCCCGTTTCTGACTCTCACACTAGCTCGGGCAATGGTATCGCCAGATTTGCACTAAAGCCGGTATGGAATTGGCACTTCGCCTCGGATCAACGAAGCGGTTCACCTTAAAACAGGGATCCTTAGCTCTTTAGCCTCTGTGCTCTCAGCGCCGCTCTGCCTTTAGACAAACCCGATAATGCCAGCGCACATGGCGACGAACCGATCGGCCAACGGCAGCAAAATTGCCATGCGTCTCAGGCGATTGCCGCCAGCTTGGCAAGTCCCTCCAAAACCAGGCGAGGCCTATGTTCCGGAGAATAGCCCGCCAGATGGGGCAACAGAACCTGTGCGTCGCCGCCAGTAACGATCAAACGCACAGGCTCTTTTTGCCGATTTAGAGTCCGCTCCACCGCCCCGACAATGGCCTCCACAGCGCCTAAGTGCACTGCAGAGTCGGTCGACCGACCCACTGAGTGGTCTGCCTGATCACCGCTCCCCCGCATGGAAAACGCCTCAATGTCACCCGTGGCTAGAAACAAAGAGTCTCGCATTAATGCCAACCCGGGCAGTATTAATCCACCCACATGAGACGTTCCACCAACAACCAAATCTATAGTGACCGCTGTACCCGCATCCACAACACAAATCGAGACTAAACTCTCATTCGTTGCACCAAGCATTCCCACCCAGCGATCTGCTCCCAACTGAGATATATCCGCGTATCCATTGGTCAAGCCCATACACTCCGATTCACTTACAACAACGCTGACCTCCAAATGAAACTCACGTATAAAAAAATCAGTAAAAAGACGGGACAACTCTGAGCCCGTGACGTTGACCATAAAAACTTTTGAGATAGTGCCTTCGGAGGCTAACGAAGTCCTGATGGCTGCCGTCAACTCGGTAAATGCTGCCGCTACTCTTCCTACATGAACGACATCGCCGGAGGCAATAAAATTTTCGGCCAAGGCGCCCGAGTGAAACGCCCACTTGACTCTTGTATTGCCCACATCAAGCAGTAAATTCATCGCGCTGGCTCCTGCGGGTTTAGCCTCAAGCTAACATCGCCGGCCCCCACGAGTTGTTCGCCATTTTCAGCAACAACACGAAGGTAACCGAGTTCGTTGACCCCCATTGCAACTCCAGAAAGCGCACTACTGCCACTAACCACAACCGGTTTATTTCTCAAAAAATCATGCGCGCACCAAAAACTCTTATCTCTAGAAAAGCCAGTATCTGCATAATTCCTCAACAGATCGACCAGTGCTGAAACAAGGTCCGCCGCAACCAAATTTCTGGATTCAGTAAAACCCAATTCATACAGCCCTATCGGTGGCTGACCGCCATCGGCCTTAACTTGATTACGAGTCGCCTCAGAAACAATCAAGTTAAGCCCCAAACCGACCACTACACTGATGGGACCAGCAAGATCGCCGTGGACATCAATCAGAATACCGCCGATTTTTCGGCCATTAGCCAGCAAATCATTCGGCCACTTTAGCTGCAGCCCTTGGCAACCCCGTTTTTGAAGCGCACGCAAAACATGCGCGCCTGCGGCAAGGCTTAGAGCAGACAGGTCTGAAGGCGGGGCATCCCATGTCCACGAGACAGAACACCACACTCCACTGCCCGGCGGAGACACCCAATGACGCCCTCTGCGACCACGACCACCGGTCTGCAGTTCAGCGAGACAGACTGATGCTATGCCAGGAGACAACGGCTCTGAATACAGGGCGTCCAACAACACATTGTTTGTTGAATCGCACTCCCAGAGCGTTCTGAGTGAATGCAGCACACCGCCAGCCGAAGCGGTCAAGGCACCCTGAATTGTGGCTTTATCAAGTGCCTCATAAGGCTGATCCAGCCGATAACCTTGGCCAGCTTCACCATTCACCTTAAGTCCAAGCGCTCGCAGCGCATTCAATTGCTTCCAGACAGCAGCGCGTGAGACACCCAGAGTAGCGGCCAACTCGCTGCCCGAATGAACCTCGCCATCACCTAACATTTGGAGCAAGTGCTGCTGAGCAATCACAGATCAACTTCGTCCGGTATCAATCCAGGGAGTCACATCCGCTGAAGATTCGTGCGCTAGAAATTTAGTGACATTTGATCGGTGGGTATACAACACAAATAGCCCTAAGAACGAAGAAAATACAAATAATGACACCACAATGGGCGACTGAAATATGAGCACCGCCAATGGCATAGCAAGCCCTGCAACAACAGTCGCTATTCCGACAAACCCAAACAGCTTGAGCGTTATTACCCAGGCGATGAACGCAGGAACCAGCAACACCGGTGCCGCTGCCGCAATAACACCTACTGCGGTCGCAGCGCCCTTGCCCCCATGAAAACCAAACCAAATCGGATAGCAGTGCCCAACCACAGCTGCTAGCCCACATGAATACATGAGCCAATTACGAGCGATATCCGGATCGCTGCCGACACCAGGAAGTATTATCAAGGGGAACACCAGAGTGGGAACCACACCCTTGAGAATATCTATAGCCATTACACCAGTTGCAAAAACCTTGCCCTGCGTGCGCAGAGCATTGGTACCACCGGCATTACCACTACCAGACTGGCGAATATCGATCCCACGCAGACGACCGATTAACAGTGCCCCGTTTATCGATCCCAGCAAATAGCTTAGAAATATTTTTAAGCCGAGTTCCAGCATACAAATCTAACCCGATAAAGACAGGGACATTGTATCACCACCAAATGGGAACCGATGAAAGGGGGCCATACTAAACGTCGTTGGCTTTACGCCAATGACTAAGGTCTCTGTTAGTAAGACGTTCAAGTTCTGCGATCTCATCGGCAAAAACCTGCCCCAGAGAGGAGCGCATTTCATGCCCCATGGGGCTGCGCTGATGATGGCTTTTATTAAGCTGATCGAGCTTACCCGATACCGATACACCACCCAGTCCCAATAATTTTTTTAGCCTCCGTGCAGGACGCCGGATAACCGTTGGCAATCCGCGTTGTGCTAATGCTGCGACCCATTTGCTTCTGTTCGTTTTGTTGGCGTTCACCACGGGAAAATCATGGAGCATAAAAGGTGCCAAACCTAGAAACTCAAGCACATCATCGAACGTTTCCTGTGGCGCCTCTTTGAGCTCATCAATTAACAAGAGCTTAATTTGGTCATCAGGAAAAAATGCCCTAACCCTT
>JAQWPD010000014.1 GCA_029245525.1 Gammaproteobacteria bacterium
AGTCCAGCTATATAACGCTTCATTGTAAGTCTCCATGAAATGTTTGCGACACTAGTCGGCGTCTTCCTCAGTAATCTTCAATTGCTCCCGGATATGAATCAGACCGCGCCGTACTTTGGTCTTTACCGTGCCCAGCGGCATGTCGAGCCGTTCTGCAATTTCGCTGTGGCTGTAGCCCTCATAGACAGAGAGTGAAAGAATCTGTTGGTGCTCTGGTTCCATTTCGCCCAGCACATCGACGACATTTTGCATTTCGGTGTGCTGGGAAACATCTCCACCTTCTTTCACCAGCGCCGATTCAGGCGTGTCATCGATAGTGCTAATGCCTGGAGCTCTGCCTTTCTTACGCAGTCGATCAATCAGTCGCCGCCGAGCAATGGTCGACACAAAGGTCACTTCAGAACCAAAATCAGGGTTGAACCTAGCCGCGTTGGACCACAGCTCGATAAGTATTTCTTGCACCGCATCTTCCGCATCCGCATCCATGCCCAGATAACGCCGCGCCAGCGACCAGATCAGGTCGTTGTACTGCGTCATGCAATCGGCTACAGCAAGCTGGTCGCCGGCTGCGATACGTTGAAGGATAGATAAGGACATCGTCGGTTTCAGTCTTCTGCCAGCTTAATGCCGGCTTCAACTGCCGCGATCACGGATGTTATATAGGCATCCGCACCGACTGTTTTAGCCATGTCAGGCGCTTGGTCAAAGGCGTAACCACCAACCATTACTTCTATGCTCTTTTCGCAACGCTGGCGAATTTCCCGAACGGTGTCTTTGACTTGAGGTAAGTGGGTATCCAGAGTCGCCGATAAGATCAGCAGATCAGCATTAAAGTAGCTAATCATCTTGGGTATGTCAGCTGCTGGTACGTCTGAGCCAAGATAAATAACCCGCCACCCTTCCATTTGATACAAATCAGAAATTGCTCGGATACCGATGTCATGTGCATTAGTAGCCACTGATGCCGCAATTAGCGTCTTTCCGTTAGCTTCTTTGCAGGGGCTGCGCTGAGCAAGCACAGACATTGCCCGTTGACTGGTAGAGGTCACTAAATGCTCTTCGGCAATGGTGATGTTTCCGATATGCCACAATCGGCCAATTTCCCGCTGTGCCGGCAAAAGCACTTCGGTGTATAGGCTTGCTGGGCTCTGCCCTGTCTGTAATGCGTCGAGCAATTTGTCTATGGCTGCGGCCGAGTTTCCTTCCAATACGGTTTGCAGATAATCAAGAGTTTGTTTGCCAGTTGGCGTATCCGCATCAGGTTCGCCATCATCTGGGCTTGCCACGCCACTCTTTAGGGTTTCCAACGCTAGATTTATATACTCGACCGGTGCGGCTCTTCCTACTTCGGGTAAGCGTTCTTGTAACGTATCCCTAAGCGACTCCAGACTCACGGCAACATAACGTTCATCGATATTGCGTGCGAGTAGCGCTTTGCGAAACCAGATGGCGCGGTTGACAAATAATTGTGGCTGGTTAACGCTAAGTGCCGCTGAAAGCTCCAGAACTCTCTGTGTTATATGGCTTTTCCACGCAGCGAGCTCATTTGTTGAGTCCGCATCCGGGTTCCGTTCAAGCATCATACTTGCAGCAAGTCCCGCGTATCCCGATGCGCCTTTTTCGAGCAGCGTGCTCGCAAACTCTGTGTTGGTTCTCATAAAGGGCCCCTCCCTTGTTATGGGATAAGTATAGCGGGAGGCGGCCGTGGGTATATCGGAAGTCGTTGGCATCGGGCGATGAATTGCCTGCCTGACTGCTTGTCGGGCGAAGACAGCCCTGCTGCTGCACGGTGTTAGCTGGGAATACTAGTACGCTTGTTGTTCAAGCTGAGCACGTGGTGCAGATGAGTGAATATGATGTATACGCCACTCACCATTATTCTGTTCGAGAATTGCGGTAGCGAAGCCGCTAATGCTGGTGGGGGTGCCACGGAACTTTCCCGATGCCGTGTAAGCATAGATAGCAAAGCCTAGGGCTTCCTTGAGCTCTCCTACGATAAGATCCATCTGATAGTCGATATCGGAGAAATCTTCCAGCTCAACCAGAAGATGATTGTCTCTGAAGTCTTCCCACTGCCAGTTAGGGTAACCGCTTTCGATAATAATAAAATCACCTGTGAGTATGGCTTGTTCAGCCTTCTCAAGAGATTTTTCTTCCATAGCTTCACCGTACAGATTTAGCAGATCCTGTATTTGCTGTTCGTCTGCAGTAAGGTCCCGTAGATTTTTAATGGGCTCTTGTGGCGGCAGTCCGGTGTGGCTTGCGCCGCTGGCACCAGCGGTTAAAGGCAGCGCTATGATCAGCGCACTCGTAATAGTAATAAGCTTTTTCTGCATAGTGATCTTCATAATCAGCTTCCTCCATAGACGGAAATGCCTGCCAATGAGCGGAAAGGTGCGGTGAACCCAGTATCGATTAGCTGTAAAGGCTGTTTATCTTCTAGGTCAATTCGCGCTGCAGCTCCGGTCCAGACATTGGCCGCCAGTGCATAGCGGGGATTTACATCGGGGCATACCTGAGCCCAGCCGTAACCTGGTAGAGGGATGGTTTTCAAAACACCACCTAATTCATCAAAAATCTGCAGGCCCTGTGCGGTTGTGCACAGCAAGCGGCCATCGGGTAAATAGTCGGGTGCGATAAACCAGCGTTTATCTTCACGATCATAAGGGTCTGCGTCAGGAAACCCTGCTAGGTCATCCATCTGTTCTCCTGTCTCGATATTCAGACGCATTAGTCGACGCGCAGTCTCGGTAGTGTAGGTGATGAACTCGCCCGATGGATGCATTGTGGAGTGAGTTACGCCTTTGAAGTTGGTGAACTCCGGCGCATTCTCGGCAGCAAAATGATTTAGTAGGTTTAGCTCCGAGTCGTACTTGTAGACATCACCATCACCTAGGCGCCCATCTTCGAGCGTTTTTGCCGTGGTTCCTTTCCAGATCTCCCTGCCAATGAAATACTCGCCAAACACCAGACTGCCATCGGCACAGAAACTAACGCTGCCTAATCCCCGACCAGGGTGCCAATTCTCGAGTTGTGTGCCATCCGTATTTACGCGAACTACGACATGATTTTGGCTGTCGAATGCCCAAAGTGTGCCATCCGGTGCAAATCGGCAGCCAACGATCAGATACTTTGTGCCTTCTGTATACAGCGTGCCTTTCGGTCGCCATTCCTTATCAAATTGCAGGATTCTGCCTTCGCCCATGTGGTCATCATTGACGTTGTTAAGGTAGGTGCAACCAAGAAAAATATCGCCTTTTTCGAAGGGTTTTAATGTCGATGTTTTTAAATCCGGAAGTACTTGCATGACGGGCTCAGTGGTTGTGGTTGATATGAATTGATGGCTAATCTAAAGCGCCTTTGTGAGGTTAGCAAGGTCAAAAGAGTAAAGCTTATATCGCCATGTGATAGTCATATTGGAACAGCATGTTGCCGATGCCGCACAACAAGTTAACTGGCTTATTTTTTATCTGCAGGCTGGAGTTAACCTAAGTTGCAGTTAGTTCAGATCTTATGCGCGGCAAAATGCCTGTTCAGCGCAGCGTAGATATCTATCACATCGGCAGGTAGTTCGATGTGTTCTATAGGAGCGTCCGTTTGATTGCGAAGTGACGCATCGAAAAAGTTGCGGGCGGCATTTTCTTTGTCGCCGCCAACCCCGAGCTTTATAAGTTTTGCGATGGCATCGTCCAGATAATCTTGTTGGGGCATATCGAAATCAACCAGATCAAACTCATGTGTCTCCAGAATTTGAAGTAACTTGATGTTGTAGGCTTTCCAGATCTGTAAGCCCTTTTCAATTGGCGTATTGTCACGAACCTGAAGTGACAGCGCAGTCCTATACGGGTGCCGGTATGTGCCGATAAACTTCATGTCGGGCTCGGCTTCAAGCCAGAACTCAAGAGCAAACAGCGCCCGCGGATCTT
The DNA here is from genome assembly GCA_029245525.1 of Gammaproteobacteria bacterium. Classification (GTDB taxonomy): domain Bacteria; phylum Pseudomonadota; class Gammaproteobacteria; order Steroidobacterales; genus JABIQA01. The sequence continues at coordinate 3,927 of JAQWPD010000014.1, forward strand.
TAAACCCCCAGAATCCCGATGCAGCCCCTTTAATATCGGCAATAATTGAATCGCGTTCGGCTCGGGCTGCATCATTCCACTCACGCACCTGCGTTGGGTTGTTCCATGATCCGCCGGCGAGGCGCAATAATATATCGTTGGTTTTGGTAATTCGGGCATTTTCTCTATTGCCCTTTTTATTGTGCTCATTTTCAGTAAACACTTCGCCGAGCTCAATACCCATGTTTTGCATTATGCCGGTAAGGCAGCTTGTGCCGCTTCTGTGCATACCTGCAACGAAAATACATGTCATCAGTTGAGCCTTTGTCAGTAGTGCGGATTATTTTAGTGGCTGTGAGTGCCGGCAGCCAAGCGCCTTATCATGCCCTGTAGCGCAGGACGCCACTCGCTCACCGATACGCCAGCCGTCTCTTTAAGCAGAGACACATCCAGCACACTGTATTCGGGCCGCGTGGCGGGAGACGGAAAATGGCTGCTAAGCACGCCTTCAATAGGTATTGTTTTTTTGATGACCCCTGCAGCCGCAGCCTCATCAACTATAGCCTGAGCAAATTCACAGCGGCTTATTTCGCCGAGGTCTGCAAAATGATAGATGCCAGCGGGTGGTTGTACCGCTAAAATTTTCCATAACGCCGCGGCCAGGTTTGGGGCGTAACATGGCGAGCCGACCTGATCGGTAACAACGCTTAGCAATTCTCGCTGTTGTGCGAGTTCGATGATTTTCAGCGCAAAATTATTGCCGTGGTGGCTGTAAATACCGCTTGCTCTCACCACCCACGTTTTGGGGTTTGCCTCGATCGCGGCTAGTTCGCCCGCCAGCTTGCTCGCTCCGTATGCATTGACCGGGTTGGTTTTATCATGCGGATCATAGGGTGTCCTTTTGCAGCCATCGAAAACGAAGTCTGTTGATACGTGAATGATCGGAATGGCGTGTTTGGCCGCATAGACTGCGAGCGCCCTCACTGCATCAGCATTGATACGCCTAGCCAGACCGCCTTGGGTTTCGGCCTTGTCCACATTGGTGTAGGCGCCGCAGTTTATTATCTGATTCGGGCGATAGGTATTTAGAAGCGTGTTCAGGGTATGGGGCTGGCTAAGATCGAATGCGGCACTGTTCGGTGCGATAATTCGGGTATTCGCCGGTGCGAGTTCGTGTAAGCAGGAACCAAGTTGTCCTGAGCCTCCGGTGATCAATGTTGTATGCATTTTGTGGCCACTGTGTTTTGTAAGGTCTAGATTTAGGCTTGGTAATCTTTATTCAGTATAGCTGCCGTTTCTTCAAGCTCTTTTTCAACTGTTGTATTTGCTAAATGGGGCGTTTCCGGCAGTTTATCGGAATTGATTAGTGCTTTGAGAACCGCTGCGAAATAGAGGGCGCTAGCCGCGCGTCTGCGGGCTCGTCCGGCAAGATTGATGTACTCCCGAAGGCTCAGCCTCTCGACAATATTTCTGGTTCCATAGAGCAAATCCCCTAACCACATCGTCGGACGCGTGAGCAGTGTATGTTTCCACTTTATAGAGAAAGCATCGATGAATCCACGACAGAACTGTGTATTTGTTGTTTTGGATATAGAGCTAAGCCCGCCAAGGTGTTTAAGATTGTCTAACGGCAAGTAGGTCACCTTACCTCCGCCCGCAATAATGAGCATATTCAATACAATGGCGGTGTCATAGTCATGTTTTTCAGCATCAAGTGACCGTATGGTTTGTTGGTGTCTGTCAGGTATTTTATCCCAGTAATAGCGCTCAAAGCCGACGCCATTTAGAGCCCTTGCCCTGCTCACATCGGCATTTCGATAGAGAGCGAAATACGTGCAGCCAATAGTGAGTCCGTTAGCCAGTCTGATGTGCAGCCCTTGAAGCCGTTTGTAGGCGCGTTTTAGCGTGGCATCACCAGGCGTTGTCCAGACGGGAAGGCACGATGTGATGACATTATAACCATCAGCTGCCCCCGCAACCGCGTCCAAAAATGGCCCCTGGGCGAAGATGTCTGAGTCCATGGCGCAGAACCATTCATCGTTGCAGTCCTGTTGCAATTTATCCAATGCATCACTGTGGCTGATCATCTTAGTGTCGGAGAGGCACAGATACTGGAGGCGGGAGTCCGAGTCGGCCAGTTCGCGCAACAGCCGTTGTTCGTTGTTATCACACCCGTTGGCGATAAGTTGGTAACCACAATCGGACCATTTCAGTAGCGATTGGACGAATGGTGAAAGCAGAGCCACGCTGCCTGGAGTGTAGATTATATTAAATAGCAGCTCTGACGTGTTCATGGCGGGTCCAGAAGAAATATGGGCGTAACTTGCCCGATAGATAATGGACGCAATGATGTGACATTGGGCCGCCGTTGTCACGGCTGTGGTCCCGGCATCACGTTTGAATCTGAATCCTCTCACAGCCTTTTGTGTATTGTTTTGGGGCTGCATGGGTTATGTTAGCTGACTTAAACAGTGATGAATTTGCAATCGGGTTCAAATATGCATCAATTGATTAATAGTTCTGCGTTCTCGAGAATTTGCCTGATAGCCATATTGGGTGGTTTTGCGATTTTTGGATTTGCGATTGGCGTGCTGATGTCGCCGCCTACAAAAATCATTGGCATGGACCGCCTCAGTGAATTGACCTGTTTGCAGATGGCGGGCACATCGGACCGGGCGGTCGCTGTGCTGCTTGGGTTTGATGAGGCTCAACTTGCAGCTTTGCAGCAATTGTTAATCCCCGGCGATGTGATTTTTGCCTGGGGCTATGGGCTTGTGTTTTTTGGAGTGCTCGGCTTATTAACTGCTCGTTTAAGTGGTCGTTGGCAGAGAGTGGGCGCTGTGATTATGTGGGCTCCATTGCTGGCTTCATTGTTTGATGTGTTTGAAGATATAGGGCTCCATCGCATGGTGACCACAGTGGCTGAAGGCGGCACTGGGATATTGCCGGCCGTGGTTTTACTGACGACGATTAGCGCATCGCTGAAGTACCTGTTTCTTGCAGTTGTAGCGCCGGCTTATGGTGTTGCTGGGGCGGTTAAGGCATTTAAGACAGATCGTTGCCTGCGGTCGATTGGCTTGTATGTTTTTGTCGTGCTGGTTGCATATAGCATGATGCAGAAGCCGTTCAGTGAGATTCCGGCGTGCTTTTGATTTGAATTTGCCGCAATCAGGTGAGCTATCTTAAGGTATGAGTTAAATGAGCAATCGATACGGGAACATTCTTGGCACAATTGGCAATACGCCAATTGTGCAGCTGAATAAGCTGGCGCCAGCCGGCGTTAATCTTTATGCCAAAGTTGAGTCGTTTAATCCATTGAGTTCGGTTAAAGATCGCCTTGCTCTCGGAGTTATTGAAGCGGCTGAAAAAAGTGGGGCGTTGAAACCCGGACAAACGGTAGTTGAAGCCACCAGCGGCAATACCGGGATTGGCCTTGCGATGGTCTGCGCGCAGAAGGGTTATCCCTTGGTTATTACAATGGCCGAGAGTTTTAGTATAGAACGTCGTCGTTTAATGCGTTTTTTGGGCGCGAAGGTTGTGTTAACTCCCGCAGCCGAAAAAGGAACAGGTATGCTTTCGAAGGCTTTCGAGCTGGCTGAAAAGCATGGGTGGTTCCTGTGCCGCCAGTTTGAGAATGAAGCGAATGCTGATATGCATTCCAGAACTACGGCGGAAGAAATCCTTGCCGACTTCGATGATATGAAATTGGACTATTGGGTGACCGGCTACGGCACCGGGGGCACGCTGAAAGGCGTGGCGCGGGTGCTGCGCGAGCGTTCCCCCGATACTAAAGTAGTGGTTTGTGAGCCAGAGAATGCGGGCTTATTTGCTACTGGAGTTGCCCAGAAGCGCGATGCTAGCGGGCAGCCGGTCGGCAGTCATCCTGGATTCCAACCGCATATAATGCAAGGTTGGACGCCGGATTTCATACCAAAGCTTGCCGAGGATGCTGAGGCTGAAAAGCTTATTGATCAGCTTGTTGGTGTGAAGGCTGAGCGCGCAATAGAGTGCGCGAAGTTGCTGGCCAGCCAAGAGGGTATTCT
>JAQWPD010000034.1 GCA_029245525.1 Gammaproteobacteria bacterium
CTATTGCATCAAGACGGCGTCCTTTGACAGTGAATGCATTTAGGATCCATTTTGTCCGCGACCATTTTTGAATGGAGAAGACCGGGTCTATAAGCGCCAAGTACCGCACTTGGTGTCCTTTTCCTACCAGTTGGCGACCCATTTCGTATGCAATCAACCCACCCACAGAAAAGCCGCAAATATGATACGGGCCCTCTGGCTGCACCTGCCGCATGTCGCGCACGTAAATTTCGGCAAGTTGCTCGATACGTTCAGGCGGTTTAAAGTTAGGGTTATAGGCATTACAAAGGCCATACAATGGCTGACCTTCATCAAGTATCTTTGCCATCTTCAATGGTTCACCATTAATGCAAAACAGAGGCGCACGCTCACCAGCTGTTTTAATTGGCATCAATATTTGCATCTAACGTATTACCTTTTTACTGCCACAGGCTCGTAAGTATTTCCGCAAGGTGTTCACTATCGTCGTAGTGCATCAGAGTTTTATCCATTGCACTGAGCCAATAGTCTTCTGCCTGCGCAGAGCTGCTAATGATTGTTAACGATGTCCCATTTTCGAGCAGTGGGCTGAGTACCGGAGGCCGGTAACCCAGCGTTGCTTTTTGCATGCGGAGTTCATTGTCGGCAGTTCGCAGGAACATTGGCATGTTGCCACTCATCCTGTTGTACATGCCACACAGAGCTCTTTGGAAAATGTTTGTTCGCGCGAAATATAACGGTTTTGAAGCAGATTGACCACGAAGTCCTTGGATTTCTCCAATAGCGGATAGCGGTATGGGAGTGGGATCGATGACCGTAAGCTGGATACCGGCATCGCTTTTTTCGCTCAGTTGACGCCCCATTTCCGCCGCAATCATTGCTGCGAAGCCTGTTGCGGTGACATGCCATGGGCCTTCCGCCTGCACGCTGCGCATTTCCTTTACGTAGATCTGGGCGAGAGCCGAGAGGTCGGTTTCTGGCATTTCGCCCTGTAGATACGGGAGATTCAGGCTGTATAGCGGACGACTGACGTGGATTTGCCAGCTCAGGTTCAGCTCATCCATATGGATCATGAACATCGGAGTACCATCATCGTCAGTACTGACTGGTATGAGTGCACGCGGAGCAACACTAACAACGCTGCTATCCATTACAGCAGCGAGACCGGCAATCGTAGGCTGTTCAAAAACATCAGCGATAGAGAGTTTAATGCCCGTAGCGCGTTCGATATCGCGCAACAGTCGGATGGTCATAAGAGAGTGGCCGCCAAGATCGAAGAAGTTGTCATGAATGCCGATGACCTCCTGTTTTAGCAGTATGAGCCAGATGCCATGCAGCAGTTTTTCAGTAGCTGTTTCCGGCAACGTTGCTTCGTTGCTGGCGCTGCGCTGGGGGTTATACACGGGGAGTGCCTGACGATTGATCTTGCCGTTGCTTATGACCGGGATCGTACTTATAGGAATAAAAGCTGAGGGCAGCATGTACCCTGGCATGGTCTGCCGCAGTTCAGCTCGCAATGCCTCAATATCGAACTCATCGTCTGCTTTTGCCACAAAGGCCACCAGATAAGGGTCATCGGTGTTGGCGTTCTGAATTACTGCAGCAGCACGGTCAACGCGGGGGTTATCGGCGATAAGTTGTTCGACTTCGATCAGGTCCACGCGATAGCCGCGAATCTTGACCTGTTGGTCCTGCCGCCCTGTAATTAGAATCTGCCCATCAGCACCATAACGCGCGTGATCGCCGGTTTTGTATTGTCCGGGCTCAGGCCGTGTCGCTAAGCCAAGATAGCCAGTAAATAGATATTCACTTTCGATGAGGATTTCACCACAGATACTGCTCTGTGCGCCGCTGCGATCAATGAGCCGGATGCGTGTATCGGCAACCGGGCTGCCAGCGGGCACAGCTTTCCCTGTAAGCACAGTGCGTTGATCAGCAAAGTACTGCAGGTTGACGGTGGACTCGGTGAGGCCATAGCCGTTGACGAATACAGCTGAGGGCCCAAAGTGCTCATTAAATAACTGTAAATCATGCATTCGTGCGATCTCGCCGCCAAGCACGACAATGCGCACGGCAGGCAGAGCGACCTCATCATCATCGAGCAGATGCCGGAATACCGTCGGCGTTGCATGCAGTACCGTAATGCCGCGCTGCTTCAATGCCAACACAGAGTGGCCGGTCTGCTCTTCATTTCGCAGGTCTACCGGATGCACGCTGGCACCGCTGAGCAATGCGCCGAAGATATCCTGAATTGAGGCATCGAAGGCGTAATTGGAAAACAGCGATAAGCGGTCGGTGGGAGAAAGACGCAAAGCATTCGCATAGGTCTGGATATGGTGCAAAATATTCTTGTGTGTCTGTAACACCCCTTTGGGTGCTCCGCTGGAACCCGAGGTGAACAGAATGTAGGCAACATCACCCGCATCACCCTGCGGTTCCGGATTTATATGCTCAACCCCATTCATGGGTTGTTCAATACAGATCACCGGAATATCCGACAGACTGTTGGCCAGTTCCTGATGCGCATGATCAGTGAGCAACAGTTGTGGCTCTCCGAGTGTCAGCAGTTGCTGCAGTCGCTGTTCGGGTTGGCGCGAATCCAGCGGCAGATAGTGCGCGCCGGTTTTCAATACGCCGAGCAGGCCGGCAATCATATGCGCGTCGTGTCCCAGCAATACAGCTACCCGTGTCGCCGGTTGCCCGTGTGCTGCCAATGTGGCCGCAATCGCATTGGCGTAGTTGTTAAGTTCGGAGTAATTCAGCGTTTGCTGATTATCATCGACTGCGAGCGCTGCTGGATTTTTATCAACCTGACGCTCGAACTGTGCGGCGAGCGTTGGAGCATTTAATGTGTAAGCTGTTTCCTTATGCCCATGCCATTTGATTGCAGTTGATGGCTGCAAGCGCAAAGCATAATCGCTCAATAGTGCATCCGGTTGTTTAGCGATATCTTCGAGCAGACCTTTCAGACTTTCTAGCATGATCTCGATTGTCGCGGAGTTGAACAGATCGGTATTGTATTCAAAGTCGATCCAGAATCTATCGCCTACATCAGCCATTGCTACAGAGATGTCGAACTTTGCTGAGGAGCGCTCAGGTTCAATTATCTGGGCATTCAGATCCGTATAGGCAATTTCCTGTTGCGGTTCATTGTGATAGTTGAACATGACCTGAAAGACCGGAGTATGGCTCTGGTCGCGACTAGGTTGCAGCACTTCAACGAGTTTTTCGAATGGAAGATCCTGATGTGCATAGGCATCAAGCGAGTTTTGTTTAACCCGGCTTAATAACGCGCAGAAGCTAGGATTACCTGATAAATCCGTACGGATTGCTAATGTGTTCAGGAATAAACCAATGAGTGCTTCAAACTCCGTGCGCTGACGCCCTGCTATAGGTGTGCCAACCACAATGTCATCCTGACCAGCAAACCTTGCCAGCAGCAAATTAAATGCTGTAAACAGCAACATGTATGGTGTGCAGCCTTGCGAATTCGCAATTTGTGTAAGCTTGCTATTCAGGCCGACAGTAGTTGTGCCTGTTACATGAGCACCGTTATAAGTTTGTATGGGTGGCCGCGGATAGTCTGTTGGCAACTCCAGCAGTGAAGGCGCGTCTTGCAGTTGCCTTACCCAATAATCGGTTTGCCGTGCGAGTTCCTCGCCTTGTAAAAACTGTCGCTCCCAACCGCAATAGTCAACGTATTGAATTGGCAGTTCCGGCAGTATCGCTTTTTGTTTGGTGCATCGAGCATTGTAGTAGGCCATCAGTTCACGGAATAAAATATTCCATGACCAACCATCTGCAATAATATGGTGAAGCAAAAGTGTGAGCACATGATCTGTTTCGGTGTTCCGAATCAGTTGCGCTTGCATGAGCGGACCATTGTTCAGGTTGAAGGTTTTAGCCGAGAATGTGGCTAACAGTCGTTGTAATTCGTTTTCATCTCCGGCAGTGATTTGCTCCAGCGGGATGCTTAAGCTCGGTTGTATGACTTGTTCGGGCTCGTCTTCACCGCTGACAAAGTTCGTGCGCAGTGTTTCATGGCGAATGATTATGTCACCGATTGCTGCTTCGAGCGCTGCAGCATCTAGGACGCCCGTTAATCGAACCGACCAGGGAAGGTTGTACACTGGGTTTTCTGGCTCCAGTTGATCCAGAAACCACAGGCGTTGTTGTGCGTATGACAGAGGCAGTCTAGTGCTGCGATCGATAGCTGGAACCGCGAGCGTTTCACTACTGCTTTCAGTAATGTCGAGTGCCAGTTGAGCAACGGTTGGGTGTTCAAAGAGCTGCCTTAAGGCGAGTTCAGCATTTAAGGTATCGCGTATTCTTGATACCAGCTGGGTTGCAATCAGTGAGTGTCCACCGAGCGCGAAGAAATCATCATGAATTCCGGCCTTGTCCACTCCGAGCACATCGGTCCACAGTGCACAAAGTGATTCTTCAAGTGCGTTTCGTGGCGGCACATATTCAACTTTTGCCAACTGGTCCTGACCCGGTGGGGGCAGGGCATTGCGGTTAATCTTTCCATTGGGTGTAAGCGGAAAACGCTCCAACTGCACATAGGCTGTGGGCAGCATGTAATCCGGCAGTCCGGAAGAAATCTGTTCCCGTAACACTGCAGGGTCAAGTGTTACACCTTCGGGTGAGATGAGGTAGGCAACAAGACGCTGATCACCCGGCGTGTCTTCGCGAAGCGCGACAACGGCCTGAGTAACATCCTGGTTAGCGGCTAATGCACTTTCAATTTCACCGAGCTCAATACGGAAGCCGCGCAGCTTGACCTGAAAGTCGGTACGGCCCAGAACTTCCAGATTGCCGTCATTCAGCCAGCGAACCCGATCGCCGGTTTTGTAAATGCGACCATCGCCAAACGGGTTTTTTTGGAATTGCGCCCGATTCAGTTCATCGCGTTGCCAGTAGCCACGTGCAAGTCCGTCGCCACCAATGTACAGCTCACCGAGCACACCTGCCGGCACTGGCTGCAGGTGTTGATCCAGAATATATATCAGAGTGTTGGCAATGGGTTTGCCGATAGTGATTATTTTGTCGCTAGCCGCATAGCGATGACAGGTAGACCAGATAGTGGTTTCGGTCGGGCCGTACATGTTCCAGACTTCGGCATTACCTGCTTCGAGTTGCTCGGCAAGGCTTCTGTCAAGTGCTTCACCACCACACAGCACTTTGAGTTCCGGATGACCTTGCCAGCCTGCTTGCAGCATCATGCGCCACGTAGCCGGAGTTGCCTGCATCATGCTGACGGAGTGTTTGGCAATGAGCCCCTGTAACGCAAAACCATCGGCGGTTTCGCTTTGGCCTGCAATAACCAGTTTTGCGCCCATGGTTAATGGCAGGAAAAACTCGAGTATTGAAATGTCGAAGCACAGAGTCGTTACCGACAACAGAGTGTCATTCTTATTCAAGCCCGGAGAGTTCGCCATGCTGTGCAGGAAGTTCACCACCGCGTGGTGTTCTATTTGCACGCCTTTGGGCATTCCGGTCGAGCCGGAAGTATAGATTTGATAAGCGAGGTCATCGCTTTTAACCGTGTCCGGCAGTTTTGTGTCACTTAGCGGGGTGCTTTGATCGGCACAGATGATGGTAATGCTGTCAGTCGGCAATCGTGTGCTAAGCCCTGTTTCGGAAACCAAAATCTTGGCACCGCAATCTTCCAGCATATAACTGATACGGTCTGCCGGATAATTCGGGTCCAGAGGAACGTAGTTGCTGCCGGCTCGGAGTACAGCAAGTAAACTGATTATCATGTCGGCAGAGCGTTCCAGACATACCGCTACAGGAACTCCGGGGCCTGCACCGGCTGACAGCAGTTCCGTTGCCAGTCCGGCTGTTGCAGCGTCAAGCTCACTGTATGTGAGAATCGTGTCATTGTGAACCAGCGCAATCCTGTCCGGGTTGCGCGTCATTTGAGTTTCGATTAAGCCGTGCAGAGTGCCCGCACCGTCAAATTTAACGGCGGTCGCATTCCAGTTGTGCAAAACCAATTGCTGCTCATCACCGCTAAGCATGGGCACACGATGTATCGCTACTTCGGGCTGTTCGCTGAGCGCATCGAGCAATATTTCATAGTGCCCCAGCATGCGTTCGACAGTACTGCGGTCAAAGAGGTCTGTGGCGTACTCGCAGGTAATGCCGATTGCACCATCGCTGCTATCGGTAACCGAAATATTTAAATCAAATTTGGCGCTGTTGTACTCGTAAGCAACATTATGATCATTGTCAGCATCACCCATTTCCACATTCTGCAGCGTGAACATCACCTGAAAAATGGGTGCGACGCTCATGTCACGCACGGGTTGAAGTTCTTCAACCAGTCGTTCAAATGGAAGGTCCTGATGAGCAAAGGCATCAAGAACGGTTTGTTTGAGTTGGGAAAGCAGTGCGCAGAAAGAAGGTGAGCCGGATAGCTTGCAGCGTATTGCCAGAGTGTTTAAAAATAGACCGATAATGTCTTCGAGCGCAGGCTGTGAACGACCTGAAACCGGTGTGCCGACAACAATATCTTCTTGCCCTGAATAACGTGCCAGAAGAACGTTTAGAGCAGCCAGCATGGTCATGTAAAGCGTTACGCCCTGACGATTGGATAAGTTTCGTAGTTTGGCGGTAAGTTCTGGTCGCAAAACACGGCCAGTAAGGCTGCCTGCGTAACTTTGGGCGGTTGGTCGGGGCCGGTCAGTCGGTAATTCCAATACCGCAGGAGCACCCTCTAAGCTGCTGAGCCAATAGCTCATTTGTTGCTCGACTGCGTCGGCCTTTAAATGCCGCTGTTGCCACGCTGCATAGTCAACATACTGAACGCTCAGTGCTGTCTCACTTTTGGTGTTGCCTGCTTGTGGATTTCTTTCTAGCTCAACACCAGATTGTTTGATGGCAGCAGCATTAATCACATGGCGAACCATTAAGCTCCGGTAGTTGTCTAGCAGTTGTCGGGTTAACAACTCGAGTGACCAGGCATCAGAGATGATGTGATGCATGACCAGCATTAATGCGCAGTCACGACCTTCGCTACCAATATCAACTACCGTGAGGCTTAGCAGTGGCCCTTGATCAAGATCAAATAGTTGGCGAGAAAGTCGTGTGAGGGCTGCCTGTAGCTCTGCCTCATCAGCTACGCTGAAGTGGTCTACCGGTATCTGCTGTCCGTCATTAATTTTTAGTACAGGTTTCCCAGCGTCGCTAATAAAGTTGCTTCGCAGAGTTTCGTGCTGTGTGACAAGTTGGTCTAAGACCTGTTGCAGTAACGCAATATCGAATTCGGTAGCGAAACGCTGCACCCATGGCACGTTATACATGGGGTTGTCGGGCATGAGTTGATGCAGAAACCAGAGGCGTTGCTGAGCAAACGATAATGGCAGGTGGCCATCACGGGGTATAATGGCAATTTCTGGGAGGGGCTTGTCAGCGCTACTGTCAATGGCCGTAGCGAGCGCAGCAATTGTAGGGTTTTCAAATAAAAGACGCAGTGTGAGATTGCTGCTGACGTACTGGCGAATTCTTGCGATCACCTGAATGGCTAAAAGCGAGTGTCCGCCAAGCTCAAAGAAGTCATCGTGAACACCCACCGCATCAATGCCCAGTATGTCGGCCCAGATATCGGCCAGCTGTTGTTCAAGCTCATTGCGCGGTGCTGTGTATTCATTCTCCGAGCCCC
>JAQWPD010000055.1 GCA_029245525.1 Gammaproteobacteria bacterium
GCTGGAAGATAACAGCGAAAATGCCATCGACTCTGTAATCCCATACGAGGACGCTGATATGACGGCTATGGACTGGCCCAATAAGCAAGATTTCGAGCTTAAATGGAAAACGGGCAGTGAAGAAGTTCAGTTAAAAGGCGATATTTCAGCCTTTGTGGTACCGGTTCCTGCAGCAGTCTGGTTGTTTGGGTCAGGTTGGGGCCTGCTGGGCTGGATGCGCCGAAAACCCGCGTTATAGTTCGCCAAATAAAGACCATGAAAAAGGCCGCTACGAGAGTAGCGGTTTTTTTTTGCCTGTAAAAAACTCGTATTAAAAAATGAATTCCAAATATTGATTTCAATATCATCAGCGACAAGCTCATCGGGGGCGCACTCAAGCGGTTACTCCACTGCTAATTAGGCTGTTTCGATTAAATTATGGCCTAAAAACCGTTCTCCCTTAATTGGTTATGGCTGTGACATCAATACAGTGAGCTGATATCCAGATTGTCCTCACCCACTGTTATTGAAGGGTGGCGGCGAGGCAGCAAGCGATCCACAAAATCCATTGCCGGGGTGCTGAGAAAACGAGTTAGCAGGGAACTGCTGGAGCGATACTGGCCTTCATCGCAAGCGTCGATTGCTTCAATTAATTGGTCGATAATCATACTGCCCGCCTGATTGATGGGGTGGCAATAGTCCACAAAAAGGTTGGCGTCATTCTGCTCACGGGGAACCGTGATATCGATAAGAGGTAGATCCATATCGCGGGAAAGCGACTCAAGTGTCCGGCGATAAGCAGCTTTAACGCGCGGCACAAGAAAGTCGAGCTCACGAGCCATTCTAAGGTCATGGTCCTTCTTTGTGGACCACGCGGTATCTTTAGCTTGCTCCCAAAGTTGCGTTGCCTTGGCCAGTGCCGCGGTTACTAGATGACCAGCGTGTGCGTCGTCCTGAATAACAAAGTTATCTGAGACATAGCGATTGGCGGGTTTCCAGTAGATAGGTGTTTGCGGAAGGATGAGTATGGGCGCGGCACCAAAGTGGCGGGCATCGCGAACCATGGTACGCATGTTGGCCTCGAAGTCTGGCAAGCTAGTGCGAAGATGGATGCGTTGAGTGTCGGGTTTTCGACTCTTGACCCGTTTCATATCCAGAAACCGCGGCAGGTGACTGCGCAATCGGTATTTATCTTCGACATTGTTCTCCCATTGAGAATCATTGTCACCAAAATAGAAGCTGACATAGTCGGGGCTGACGCCACGTGCTTTTAGTGCTGAAAGTAACATGCGATTGCGTCGCAGTCCTTGCAGTGTGGTATGACCCGGAATGCCGGCGTTCAGAACGACGAGTTCATTACCCACTTTGTCGCGCAGTAGTTCTGAGTAGGTAGAGTATTGAAACAGTGGGAGAATCAAAGGGAGTTCGTTAGCGCGGCGCTTTTTGTTCTCCAGTCCGACCCGTGAATCCCAGCCGGCGGTTGAGGAATCGCCGATATTCAGAATGATCCGCTTACCAGAGTTCCTGGCTGTTTCAGCGGCCTCATCCAGCGAAATAAAGCCATCCGGACCAATAAAATCCTGGCCGGGCATAAATTGCCGACCGAACCATGGGTGGTTGATAAACCGTTCTTCGCCGAGCGGAATCAGATGCTTTTCTTTAACGATATGCTCAGCCAACGCAGCTATTCCGCCTTTAGTGTTATGGAATAAATGCCTAACACCCTAATGGGTTTTTTTAGGCGCTGCAATGACGTCTGTCTCGGTTTAGCGCGGCAGAGGTTTAGCAGATTAACTGTGTATACCACTTGCGGAACAGTAGGCTTGGGCTATCGCCGGCTACCGAGATTTCAGCCGGGTCACTCAGTACGCAGCCGTGCTGAGATTCAACAATGGCCCGATCTTCATCCAGCACCTGTTTATCGGTGATAAGGCAGCGCTCGAGTTGAGCCTGAACATCATCAGCTGTGGGCACCATGCGTACATTCATGACGCGGGTGTGGGTGGCATTTACCGGCACGCAGAACACGTGCAGGGTTTTGTAGGGCGTATCGCCAAAGTGCAACACAGTCATGTTGGGCTGATACCACTCGACCGGAAATCCGCGCCG